>DATJWU010000331.1:0-5730 GCA_035501055.1 Thermodesulfovibrionales bacterium | reverse complement strand
ATCTCCTCGGCCAAAGGCACCTTGCCCCCGATCTGATCATGCAGAAGAAAGGGTCCGGAGCGCAGCCTCCTTCGGAACCGATGAGCCGCGAGGACTGGCTGAGGATCGGCGCGATTTTCGTCATGATGGCGCTGAGCATTGTTTTCTGGAGCGTATACGAGCAGCAGGGAAACACCATGGCGCTCTGGGCCGACGCCCATACGGACCGGACGGTCTTCGGATGGGAGATGCCGGCCTCGTGGTTTCAGTCTTTCAACCCGCTCCTGATCTTCATGCTGGTTCCTCTGCTGAATATTTTCTGGGACCGGCAGGACAGACGGGGGAAAGAACCGTCGAGCATCGCCAAGATGGGGACCGGCTGTATCCTGCTTGGGGCAGCCTTTCTGATCCTGATCCCGCCGGCCCGGGACCTGGCGGTCAACCCGAGAGCGAGCCTCTGGTGGCTCGCGGCCTGCGCGCTGGTACTCACCATCGGTGAGATCTATTTTTCCCCGATCGGCCTCTCTCTGGTGACCAAGATCGCCCCCGTCCGGATCGTATCCATGATGATGGGAGTCTGGTTCCTCTCGAGCTTTTTCGGCAACTACCTGTCAGGCTATTTGGGAACGTTCTGGGAGAAGATGGCGAAGGAGAATTTCTTCCTGCTCATGTCCGCCATGTCCTTCGCTGCCGGAGTTGCGTTCTTTGGACTCCTTAAGCCGCTGAAAAAAGCGATCGGGAAGACCAAATAATTTTTACGGGAAAAAGTCTCGTTTGTATTGTTACTGATATTTTGCTGTTCGTTCGCGGTGGGCCTGCTCTTCCTCATCCCAACTCTTAAGGAAAGACGCGGGCAAACTCCCCCCATAGTATTTCGTCGCATCAATCTTGAGATTCCCTTTCCTGCGTTCAAGATCAGCGATTCTTTCTTCGCATTGTCTCACTTCCCTGGCGGCATCAGGGACCTTATTATCCGAAGGAAGGGACCCGCGACCGCGATATTGAGCATCAAGAGCACTGAGTTGCCGTTGTGTCTTAAGTTCATGACGGGCCGAAGCAAGCTCCTGGTATTCTTTCAGAATGTTGCGGTTAATCTCCGCTTGCTGATCAAGAACGGTTTGCGGCATGTCGGAAGCGAATGCAAAGAGCGGTATACACAAGAAGAAGAATGTCAGATAACGCATAGTTTCTCCTGTTCTTCATGTCAGTCTGCAAAAGGCCGGATACGCCCTTGAATGACGGTTCCCGCCGATAGACTATCATGTGCAGTATGGTCATGGTTAGTATAATCTGTTTCGTCAGAACTTTGGCAGAAAAAGGGGCCTGCAGAACAAATAGAATCAGCTCCTGTTTTCAGTTATAACGAGACCTCTGCGCTGATGAGAGAGGGCCCTGATCGGAGAGTTTCAGGTGGATTCGCCCCCTCCTGTCGACCGATCTTCATCGACACGCACGCGCTCTCGAAAAGCATTTCCCACCGTCGTGCCGATTGCGGCGCCAATGAGCGCGCCGGCAGCGAAATCCGAAAACCAGTGGATTGTCACCGAGACCCCCAGGCCGATATAAAAGGCATAGAGCAGGGCAACGCACCGGGCCGCCCTGCTGCGCGGATAGAGCGTCCATATCGCTGCGGACATTGCAAAGGCGACCGTGGTGTGTGAAGACGGCCAGCCGTAAAAGACGCCTCCTTTCAGGAATCCGAAATGAAACTCCCTGCTGGCATCGACGAGCGCGCCGGCGGCGTGTCGCGGGCTCGGTCTTCCCGTAAGCGCTTTGTAGAACGACGAAATGAGAAGGCCGATGGCTGCTGCCTGCGCGGTTGCATAGGCGGTGCCGGTCGTGCGGCTGTCCTTGCGGACGTAACCGGCTATATACGAGACGACCGGAAATACCACCGGCACGTACCATCCTGCGATGACCGCAGAAAAGAGAAGGCGCGCACACGGTCTGGTCGCTTCAGAATACATCCAATCGAGGCCGGACCTGACGCTGCACACCGTAACCGCGATTGCAATGCCATGCCACAACAGGTTGCGTCCCCGGAAGGAACGGAAGATATTCCCCGGAAGCGTGGAGAAAAAGGCTCGCGTGAGAACGGTCATGAAGACCGCTCTATTCCGGGATGACTCATGTCACTGCGCGCCCCGCTCCCAGGAGGGCAGCGCGGCTTCTTCGTATTTCGAGGCTGCGCATCACTTCAAATCCCGCACGTTGCGCAAGGGAGAGGGTTTTCCCGAACTCGTTTTCCGACACATGTCCCCTTGGTTCCGCCAATAACATCTTTCCGCCCTGTTTCATCGTGGCAAATACTTCCGAAAACAGTCTTTCCTTATCAGCCACCTCATGGACCAGGGCAAAGAGCATCGCGAAATCAATGGTGTCGGCGAGGTCGCCCACTTCAAGTGAGTTGGTGCCGCATATCCGCGCATCGATTCTCCCGGACAACCCCGCTTTTTCAGCTCGCCTGATGAGCCCTCTGATCATCTTTTCCTGCAGATCGACACAGACGACCCTGCCTTTCCTCCCCACGAGTGCAGCGAGCGGCAGGGAAAAAAAGCCCATGCCGCATCCGACATCGAGGACATTCATGCCTTCAGTGACGAACGGCCTCACAATCTCTTCGGGCTTCTGGAGAAGACGCCTCAACGGGCTCGCCAGCAGATAACCCAACCACCAGGGACATACCCTATGACTCACTGCGCACCTCCTGATTAAGAGTACTCTAGCACACAGGAGTGTCCCGGTGGAGGACAACAGACAGTCGGCGTCACGATTCAACGGATTAAGAAAATTTCGCCACAGAGTGCACAGAGACCACAGAGAAAGGCGCAAGAAGTTTTGTTGGCTACACGATTACCTCACGATTTATAGGATTCACAGAAGGAAGTTCCTTTTCTTGGAATCTGGAGTAATCAGAAAGTGATCGAGAGGCTAAAGGGGTTTCTCTTTTGTAGTTCTCTGTGACCTCGGTGATCTCGGTGGCAGAACAGCATGTGCGAAGGTCGACATTCTGATGAAGATCGGTTAGTCTAATAGATTATGAAAAGACGCGGCGCACCTCGGACAATCGAGACGACCCTGCGGCTCAGGTTTCCGGAAGACGAAGTCCGTTTCACCTGGCTTCCGCTGCTGCTTGACGCCTACGAGGCGATCAACGCCGGGGTCATGGTTGCCCTCAATCGTGAGCGGAGGCGGGCAAACCGGTCGTTGGCCTGCACCACGTCCTGCGACACCTGCTGCAGGATGAACACCGACATCCCGCTCTATCCCCTCGAACTTGCCGGTCTCTACTGGTACTGCATCGAGAAGATGACAGGCGATGACCGACAGATTCTCAAAGCGCAGCTCAAGGCCCACTCCGGCAAACCGCCCTGCCCCTTCCTCCTCAGGAAGAACTGTTCCGTCTATCCTTTACGACCCATGGCCTGCCGGCAGTTCATCGTCTTCGGGAGAACGTGCGAAGAGGGCGAAGACCCGTTCTTCACAAGAAGGCAGGATGTCATGACGCCCCTTGCCGATTTCGTAAACAAGGCATTGTGCAGCCTGATGCCCCACCACGGCATCACGTCTGCGGAAGACCAGGCGCGTGCGCTGAGGCAGGGCATCATGAACAAGCTGGTGAAGAACCTCCAGGAATACGACTGGAAGGCGCTCGCTGCAAAGATGGATGAGTTCGACGCCCGGCGCTGACCGCACCGGAAGCCCTCCGATAAGGTTCCATAGGCTATAATGTCACATGGACGAGATCCCTTCGAGCCAGGAACTCCACCACGAGATTTTCGGTTCAATCCTCGACAGGACCGAGATGACCCCCTTTCTTCTGCTGCCGGCCAGGGATTACTCGATCGCTCTTTCCCAGGCGGCGAAGATGATGGCCAACCGGGGTTTCGACATCGTCGGCGACGAACTCCTCGAGAGTGAGAAAGAACGGGCACAGGGATATATCACGCGGGTATACCGGTACTTTCTCGACTGGCTCTTCCCTTTCGTGAAAAGGCAGCTCGAAGGACTCGCGGCCCTGCAGTCGGAGAACGCCGCCTTGTACCGCCACACCCTGCAGGCGATCGGGGAGATCGAGTCGGTCCTGAGGAACAGGGAGTTCCGGCAGCTTGTACACGAAGACCCCCGCCATCTCTTCCTCCTCGCCTCGTCGCGAAGGTATACGCGCATCTTCCACGGGTATAAGGGCGGCAGCCTCGGCGTCCCCGACGCGTGGCAGCAGATCGCCTGTTCCATGCTCAAGATGAGTCATCTCATCAAGTCGGTGGAGGAGGACAGCCAGGATATCAACGATTATGCCCAACTCGGCTTTTTTCTGGAGTCGCAGGGACAGAGCCTCGACGACCTGTACCGGCACGATTGGGAACATCCGGGACATATCCCCGACAACGAGCCCGCGCAGAGGGCCTTTGTAAAGGTCTCGACCTTTTTCCACAAGTTGAAGGAGTCGCTGACCTTCGATGAACACAAGGGCTGCCTTGTCTTCAACAGCGGTGACGGGGTATCCGTCGATATCGTCGAGATCAAAGCGAGGCTCAAGAGCCCCGAGAGCATGTTCACCAAACTCGGCAAAGACGTGGAAGGGGAGGCCTATGACATCCGTGACATCCTCGCCATCACCTTTATCCTGAAGAGCATGGACGATACGTTGAAGCTCTTTCACGCGCTCCAGAAAAGGGGTGTGATCCTGCAGGAAAATACCGCCTCCCATTCGATCACCCAGACCCTCTTCGAAAGCCCCCAGAGCATGCGGGAAGCGGTGAGGAGGCTCATGGTCAGCCTTGCCCAGAGCAGCGGCAGCGGCGAAACGCCGGGGGAAGAAGATCTCCTCGCCAATGCCGGAACATTCTATGAGGCCCTGAGCGTAAACGCCGCAAGAAACCTGCACTCGTCGCTCGGACACAGGAAATTCCAGTGCAAGATCGCCTTCTCCCTGCCGGTCCACCGCACCGCTGATACCAATGAAATCATGATCCCCGGCACGCCGGTCTATGCGATGCGGGACAGGATACGCAAGAAGACCCAGCAGCACACGCTGGGGGTGGAGCTGCGCATATCCGACGAGCAAAGCTGGCGGGCGTCGGAACAAAAGGGGGATTCCCACCATGATGCGTACAAGTTCCGCCAGCTCGTCTCGGTGATGAACAGGGTCTTCGCAGGGAGGTTCCGGATGCCGAAAGAAAGTCTCGTCCGGTTGCGAAAGGACCAGGAGACCCTCTTCTCCTGAACGAAGAGACCCTTGAGAAGTTCATTCCTTTTCGTGCGGGATGCTTCGTGATAGTATTGAATCAGCGCCGCATGAGGCGTGGGGAGAAGTTCATGATCAATAATGAGAACCGTCTCGCGTATTTTATTGCAGGCATTCTTGCCTTCCTTGCCTCAGGATGCGCGGGGAACGCGCGCGAGGGAGCAATCCTTTTTGAGAGGGAACGGTGCATATATTGCCATAGCTTCAGGGGTCACGGGGCACACGTGGGACCTGATCTCACCGACATTGCAAAGAGGAGGAGCGACGACTGGATAAGAGACCAGATAAGAAATCCCAGACTCCATTCTCCCAACCCGGGGATGCCCGGCCACGAATATCTGTCACGAGAGCACATCGACGCCCTGCTGAACTACCTGAAGTCCTGAAGCATGTTGCCGGACACGGGAAATCGAAGCGACCCTCCGTCCCTGCCCGTATCCGGATCATTCTCCATGCACTGAGACAGCGACATCGACGAGGAGCAACTCGGCATCGCCCTTGGC
>DATJWU010000330.1:0-3127 GCA_035501055.1 Thermodesulfovibrionales bacterium | reverse complement strand
GCTCAGAAAAATCGGCATGTCCCTGTTTCCCGCCCTTTCGAACGCCTCATCGCCCCAGGGATACCAGTCTATCTTCTGATGGGCCGCATGCCTCAGGTAGGCGGCATTTTCATTGGCGAGTCTGTTCATTGCCTTCCGTTATGACACAAGGTTTATGCTTTCTACTTTTTCAGTTTCCTGATCGTCTCCCTCATGAACGCCGGCAGGTCGGAGGGCTGCCGCGACGTAACAAGGTTCCCGTCGATCACTACCTCACTGTCCTCATAAATCGCCCCGGCCTCCTTCATCTCAGGTGCCACAGACTTGTAACACGTGGCATGCCTTCCCCTGAGAAGTCCGGCAGTGATAAGCGTCTGCGGTCCGTGGCATATCGCTGAAACAGGTTTGTTCTTCTCGAAGAAATGTTTTGCGATCCTGATCGCCTCTTTTTCCTTCCTTACCGCCTCCGGCGCCTTCCCGCCGGGGAGGACCAGGATATCGTAACCCCCGGGGTCGACCTCCCCGAGGCTCATGGTTGCTTCGACTTCATAGCCATGTTTTCCCCTTATCTTCCCCTTCCTCATCGAGGCGACATCGACCGCCATCCCTTCTTCCTTCAGGCGGTAATAGGGCACAAGAAGTTCGCTGTCCTCGAAGTCGTCGGCGCTGATAATAAGTGCCTTCATCATCTCACCCCCCCTTTCTCCGAAAAATCTATCTCCATGCTACCACGGGCAAAGGCGATGTCAAATCTCGTTAAATAATATTTTGAAATTTCATCGCATATACAAGGTTTCAATCCATTCCTGCCCTTCCCGTGGTTTGCAATACATACTTCCGTCAGCGATTCAAAATGTCGCGGGGTCTTCGGGAGGCAGTGCCGACTCGTCAAAGGGCATTACGCCAAGCTGCGTCAGGATTGATTCGATTCCTTTCAGGAGTTCTCCGTAATCATACGCAGGACGTTCATCATTCAGCGCCTGCACCGTGAGCCTGTCAAAGGCATCATAGTCAAAAGAGCCGTCGAGTACGCCGGAGCGCCTGAGTATTGCATAGAGGACCCTGTCGTCGCGCAGGTCCTCTCCCTCCATAACCAGGAGGGAATTCCTGCGCGCGGGAACCGCGGCATACCACTCCATTGCCGCCGAGAGGACATCGTAGAGCGTAATGACCGCTTCAGGGATCTTGTCTTCCAGGAGCCTGCGCCGGCCGCACCGCATGTGGAGCTTTGCCCTCATCAGCGGCCCTTCCACAGGCCCCAGGGCGTCTTCATCCATGAGTCCGAAATGGGGCATGACGACAGTATAACACCGGGGAGAACCTTATCAAGTAATACAAGCGCTGATATAATGAACATACAGTTGCGAAGAACTATGCTGTTCAGAAAGGCAGGTGTGGTGAGAAGCCATGTATCGCGATTCCTCAGAGGGGTGTGGACAACCCCTGTTTCCTCAATGCGGGCTGCCATGTCCGGTGCCCCCGGGATGCCTCACTGCCGGAATCTCATCGCATCTACAAGGCTTCGACCCATGCCTGCCTTTCAGCGGTTCAGCAACGGTAAAGTCAACTTCGTGCTGAAAGAGTGATCCACCGATGACAGAAGAGACCGTGTATGACGCGATAGTAATCGGCGCAGGGCCGGGCGGTTTGCAGGCTGCTATCTATCTCGGCAGGTACAACCGGAAGACCCTCCTCATTGACAGGGGAGGCGGAAGGACGCACCATGCGCGGCATATCGAAAATTTCCTCACCCAGCCAGACATCTCAGGAAAGGAGCTCATCGCGAAAGGGCTTGCACAGGCAGCGCGCTTCGGCGTCGAAATCCTGAAGGGGCTCGTCACGAAAGTGCTGAAGAGGGGGGTCTTTGAGGTCTTTGCGGGAGACGTCCGCTACCTCTCGAAGTCGGTGATCGTCTCATCGGGGGTCTATGACAACCTTCCTTCCATAGAGAACCTCCACCGGTTTCTCGGCACCAGCCTCTTCACCTGCGTCGATTGCGACGGGTACAGGACGACAGGAAAAAGACTCGTGGTCATCGGAAACTCGCTGAAGACTGTCCACCTTGCGATCGGGATGAAAGAGATGTATACGAAAGACATAACGCTTGTACTCTACACCGACAAGGCTCCGGAGGAGTACAGGGAAGTCCTCGGGGAGGAAGGCATCAGACTGGTCATCGACAAGCCTGTGAGGATCGTCGGCGCTGAAACAATGGAAGGCCTCGAGCTGAGAAGCGGGGAGTTCGTGCCCTGCGAAGTCATCATGTCCCACTTCGGCTACAAACTGAATGACGGGTTCCTCTCCGAACTCGGGCTCAGGAAGGACGCCGCGGGATTCAAGTACGCCGTGAACTCGAATTACGAATCGTCCCTTGACGGCCTTTACATTGTCGGTCCTCTCAACAGCGGGACCGACCAGGCGATCATCGCCGCGGGCGAAGGCGCCGTCGCCGCAATCGATCTGAAAAAGAGACTCATCGAAATCTGACTGAATGAGGATGATAAGAGAAAGAGGAAGGCGGAGGCGGTGAAAACCCTTTTATCGTTCGCCCCAGCGAATCCGCAGTGGCGGACGATACCTTCAGGCGTGGACAAACGGCAGAAGGATATCCCGCCGAACGTCAAGAAGAGTGAATACTTCTTACAAGTCGATTTTCAATATCTGATCGCATTATAAAAGGGTTTGATCCGTATCTGCCTTCCCTATTATCCAACGACACTTTCCTCTGGAAATTATTCCACCTTGTAGGTTAAATTATATGAAACAAAGTGCAGTCCGGACAGCCAAGAAATGCGTGATCAAAACAACATAAGGACCAAAAGTTTTCTAGAGGCATTTATGCGCCGGCAGGCAGGCAGGATATTCCGGGAATTGAGTCTTTCCCTTTTTTCTCTCATCTTCCTTGTCACCTCAGTGCATGCTGCAAAGACTCCGGTCGTAAGACTCATTGTCCTGTCCGGCCAATCCGATGCCGACGCGGCCCTCGCCGAGATCGGCAGGGGCACGCTCTTTGCGCTCATTGCCAGGGAAAGGTCCCTCGATGAAAAGAGCAGGGAGCATTACGGTGAACTCGACGCGGACGCAATCGCCGCCCTTGGCCAGCCCTTGAAGGATGTTATTTCACGTCTCGCTGAAGGGGAAGTGAGCG
>DATJWU010000329.1:0-9318 GCA_035501055.1 Thermodesulfovibrionales bacterium | reverse complement strand
TCGCAACACCGAGACTGAGCGTAACGGCGAATCCCTTGATCGGTCCCGTTCCGAACTGGAAGAGAACCGCAGCCGTGATAAGGGTGGTGACATGGGAGTCGAAAATGGTCCAGAATGCCTTGTCGTATCCTGAATCGACCGCGGCCCTCGGGGTCTTGCCCGCCTTGAGTTCATCCCTCATCCTCTCGAACATCAGGACGTTCGAATCGACTGCCATGCCGATGGCGAGAATGACACCCGCGATACCGGGCATCGTAAGCGTTGCGTTCAGAAAGGCCATGGCGCCGAGGAGGAGGACGATGTTCAGGACGAGCGCCAGGTCGGCGATGACACCGGAGAGCCTGTAGTAGACGATCATGAACAGCACCACGAGAATTGTCCCGACAATCGCTGCGCGCGCCCCCGCCTGAATCGAGTCCTCTCCGAGGGAAGGCCCGACGGTGACGTTCTGGAGCATCTTGATGGGTGCGGGAAGGGCACCGGCCCTGAGGACGATCGTGAGGTCCTTTGCCTCATCCATCGAGAACCTTCCGGTAATCTGCGCGTTCCCTCCCGCGATCCTTTCCTGGATCACCGGGGCTGAATAGACCGAGCCGTCAAGGATTATGGCGAGCCTCTTCTTCACGTTCGCTGCGGTGATGTCCTCGAACAGTTTTGCCCCCGCTGCGTTAAAGGTGAGAGAGACATAGGGCTCATTGAACCGCTGGTCAATCGTGACCTTTGCCTCGGTGAGGAGGTCGCCGGTCATCAGTGTCTCCTTCTTCAGGAGTATCGGTCTTTTCGTGACTTCGCCGGTCTCTCTGTTCGTGATCTTCTCGAAAAGGATTTCGTCGTCAGGAGAAAGCTTTCCCGCAAACTTTGTGAGCAGGGACTCTTCTTCCCCGGGCTTGATCGAGGCCGGTATCTCGGCGGCAACAGGCGCCGTGTCGTCGACAATCTTGAACTCGAGCTGGGCGGTCTTCCCGATTATCTCTATGGCGCGCTTCGGATCTTTTATGCCGGGGAGTTGCACGACGATTTCATTCGCCGCCTGGCGGTGGATCGTCGGCTCAGCAACGCCGAACTGGTCGATCCTGTTTCTGATCGTCTCGAGTGCCTGGTCCGCAGCCGTGTCCTTCATCCGGGTCATCTCCTTGTCGGAGAGCCGGTATACGAGCCGTGTGCCTGTCTCGACAGGGATAAGCACGGGATAGTTATCTTCGACCGTCTTGCGTATCTCCATCGAACCCGGGGTGATCGCGATCAAAAGACCGTTTCTGCTGACTTCGGCAGAGAGCTTCTTCTTCCCCAGCGTGTCTTTCAGCGTCTGTGCGATCCTCTCCGTCGTGATCTCGACCGCGCGGTCTCCCTCCACTTCAAAGACAAGGTGAACGCCGCCCTGGAGGTCGAGTCCGAGGGTTATGCCTTTGTTCGGCATGGTGTTCTTCCACCAGTCAGGCATGTACCGAAAGAGCGGGGTGTTGGGGAGAAAAAAGACAACAGCCAGGATAACCGTAATCCCTATAAGGATGATCCTCCAGAGAATCTTCTTCTTCATTGCCTGTTCATAACCTCCTAAGCCATTCGTGTAATAAAGTGGTAATGATGATCAGAGTAAATGCCGCCAGGGCCTCCGCCGCGTTCCTCGCCCGCCCGGCAGGACTCGCAGAGGTTGATGTACGCTCTGTATCCCCGTGTGCCGTAAGAAGACCGGCCCACCCGTGAGCCGGTTCGATACTCAGTCTGTCCGCCGGCGAGGGAGGAGGGGCGGTCTCAGTCTTCCTCTGACGGGGGTCTCACCGCTGCGATATAGCCTTTCCCGAACTTCACCTTCACGTTTTCGGATATCTTCAGGGTCAGGGTATTCGTGGAAACCTTCTCTACGACCGCATAGATGCCTCCGGACGTGACGACTTTGTCACCTGCCTTCAGATTCTCGAGCATCTGTTTGTGCTCCTTTGCCTTCTTCTGCTGGGGCCTGATGAGAAGGAAGTAGAAGATGACGAAGATGAGGACAAGGGGCAGCATGCTCGTGAACATGGCGGCGGGACCTCCTGCCTGCCCGGCCTGCTGCGGTGCAGGCCCCATCGCGTAGGCAATATCTGCGAACATAAGACACCTCCAAAGAGTGACGCGTAATCCGTAATGGGCGACGGGCGAATGGGTTTTCCTGCTTCCCTGTCACGCATGACACGAAACGCATTACGGTCATCTATAGTAAACATTTCGGCGTATTTAATCAATATCGTCTTTGCGCCCCACGAGGGAGATTCCGGCCTGATCGGCCTCTTTTATCAGGCGGTCTTTCCCGATGAGGATCGTCTTTTCCGCCTCGACGGCAAGGACCGCAGCATGTACCTCAATCATCGCCCGGAGAGTGTCAGTGCCCGCACCGGGCACGTCGAACCTCATGTCCTGATGCGGTTTGGCCGCTTTTACCACCACCGCTCCCGGACCGGCGAGGCGGCCGCCTCTCCGTATCGCTTCGTCCGTTCCCTCGATCGCTTCGATCGCCATGACCGCCCTGTTCTTCACGATGACCGTCTGGCCGATGTCGAGTCTCCCCATCTCTTTTGCGATCCTCCAGCCGAAGGAGATGTCCTTCAGTTCGCTGCCGGAAGGGCCTTTCTTTGTGAGGATCCCCTGCGGCGCGAGAAGGCCTGCGCAGAACTCGGTCGTATCGAGGAGGGATATGCCTTCCTTCTCGAGTTCGCCGGTTATCGCGAGGAGGATCGAATCGTCACGCCTGTCCTTGAGGCTGAAGAGAAGTTTTATCGCCTTCACATCCGGTATTATCTTGCCCTCGTAAAGGAGAGACTTCGGCACCTTCCCCGCCATGACCACTTTTGTCACCCCGGCGCGTTTCAGATATCTTATGATCGCACCGAGTTTGCCGACGTTTATCCACCGTATCTCGTCCACAAGGTCCGAGAGTCCCCGGTCAGCGAGCGGATCGAGGGCGACCGCAACCACGTGGTATCCCCGCGCCTTCGCGTCGAGGGCGATCGCTTTCGGCAGTTCGCCCATCCCGGATATCAGACCGACTTTTTTCATGGTTCTGTAATGCAAAAAACAAAATCCTGAAGTGCAAAATTAGGGAGACGCCTTATCGGCAGATTCCCCGGGTGTTCTTCTCGATAAACTCTGTCAGGTGGCGTACTTCAGGGATGTCGGGCAATTCAGCCTTGATCTTCCTGATCGCCTCCTTGAGGGTGCGCTTTTCCCTGAAGAGGATCTTGTAGGCCTTCTTGAGGGCATTGATGCTTGAGTCCGAAAAACCGTGCCTCTTCAGTCCGACCGTATTCAGTCCGAAGAGCTTCGCCCGCGCCCCGGAGGCGATGGTATAGGGGGGGATGTCCTGACCGATGCCGCTGAAGCCCCCTACCATGGCGTATGCGCCGATCCTCGTGAACTGATGCACCGCCACGAGACCGCCGATGACCGCATGGTCCTCGACCGTTACATGTCCGGCGAGGGTCGCGGCGTTTGCCATGACCGTATTGCTGCCGACCTTGCAGTCATGGGCAACGTGCGCATAGGCCATGAGAAAATTGTTGTCCCCGATTACGGTCGTTCTGTCCCCGCTAACAGATGCCCTGTGGATTGTCGTGTATTCGCGGATGATATTTCCCTTCCCGATGATCACGCGCGTCTCCTCGCCTTTGTACTTAAGATCCTGGGGGGGAAGGCCTATGCTGGCGAAGGGGAAGATCGTGCATCCTTCACCGATCTCGGTCATGCCTTCGATCACCACACTGGACTGGAGCTTCGTGCCTTTCCCGATTCTCACCTTACCGCGTATGATGCAGAAGGGCCCGATCGAGACATCCCTGTCGATGAAAGCCTCCTTATCGATAATCGCCGTGCTGTGGATATCCCTTGTCATCACGACTCCTTGCCCGAATCTTCTGGTGGGGAGCCGGCCTTCCCTGTTCCTTCCCGTGCGGTTACCATGGCGGTGAAATCGGCTTCGGCCACGACCTTGCCGTCAACGAGTGCAGCTCCCGAGAACTTCCAGACATTTCCCCTACGCTGGATCACCGTGACCTCGAGCCTCAACTGATCCCCGGGAATGACAGGCCTCCGGAACTTCGCCTTCTCGATGCTCATGAAATACACGGTGTCGCCGTGAACGCCCGAACGAAAGGCCGTGATGCCCGCAAGCTGAGCCAGCGCCTCGACGATGAGTACGCCCGGCATTATGGGGTTTCCGGGGAAATGCCCGGTAAAGAACGGTTCGTTAATCGACACATTCTTGATGCCCACAGCCTTTTTCCCAGGTTCAAACTCTACGACCCTGTCAACCATGAGAAAGGGATATCGGTGAGGAAGAATACCGTGAATCTCATTAATATCAATCATCCTGACTCCTTTCCATACGTCTCAGTGTATCCTCAAGCTCCCTGATTTTCTTATGGAGTTCCGGAAGCCGGGCAAACAGTGCTGATGCCTTGAGCCAATCCCTGTGGGGGATTGCAGGATAGCCGGAGTATACTCCTTTGGTGAGATGACCCATAACCCCGGACTGTGCCCCGATCATGCAGCCGTCATCAAGTCTCGCATGATCGGCGATACCGACCTGCCCACCCAGGACAACGTGGCTGCCTATCTCCGTGCTCCCGGCGATGCCCACCTGGGACACGATGATCGAGTGTTCTCCGATTTCCACATTGTGCCCGACCTGGACGAGGTTATCGATCTTAGTCCCTTTGCCTATGACGGTCTTGCCGGTCGTTGCCCTGTCTATGGTGACGTTCGCTCCTATCTCGACATCATCTCCTACGATCACGGTACCTACCTGCGGGATTTTGTAATGCCGGCCGCTCTCAAATACATAGCCGAAGCCGTCTGAACCGAGGACAGAACCGGCATGAATGATCACCCTGTTGCCGATGGTCACTCTCTCGCGGACCGTGACATGGTGGTAGATGACACATTCTTCGCCGAGGACAGTGTCGGCGCCGATAAAAGCTCCCGGATGGATGATCGTCCTGTCGCCAAGCACCGCGCCGTCGGACACATAGGCAAAGGCATGGATCGAGACGTCCCTCCCTATTCTCGCCTGCGGGGACACAAAGGCGGAGTCGCTGATGCCAGTGGGAAGCGCCGGTTTAACATGGAAAAGTTCGAGGAGCTTGGCAAACGCGTAAAGCGGATTCGCGACGATAATCTGGGGCTTGCCTATTTCAGGGACGAACTGCCTCACCACCACACCGGAGGCCCCACTCCCTGCGCAGGCATCAACGAGCTTCCGGTCGGCGAGAAACGTCACCTCGCCTTCGCCGGCGTCGTGAATGCCGGCGGCGCCCTGTACGTCGATGTCAGGGTCACCGGCGATTTCGCCGCCGAGGTGCCGTGCAACGTCACCGAGCTTCATGGTGATCCCCTATGGAGGACAAAAAACCAAGAGACGGGATGAGCCCGTCCCAACCGTTTCCCATTACGTTCTACTTCGTTTCGCTCTTTGGTGCGGTCTTTGATTCGTTGTATCGCTTGATTATCCGATCGGTGATATCGAGGTCTTTCCTGGAGAAGAGGATAATGCCCTCCACATTTTCGAGGATGAGGGCGTAATTCTCCTCGCTGCCCACCTTTGCAATGACATCTCTCAGTTCCTTGACGATCGATTCCGTGAATTTGTCTTCCCTTTTTTTCACGTCGGCCTGGGCATCCTGCACAAACCTCTGGTAATCTCTCATCGTCCTCTCGATCTCTTCTTCTTTCGTTTTTCTCGCGTCGGCCGAGAGTACCGAACCCTGTTTTTCGAGATCGGCTTTGAGCTTTTCGATCGCCTTGCCCTTTTCATCAATAGCGACTTGTTTCGTCTTTATCGACGATTCCAGTTCGCCCTTTGCCTTCTTGCCGGTTTCCGACTCGTTGAGCGCGACCCTGAGGTCGACATACCCGATCTTGAGGTCCGCAGCGAAAGACGCTTTCGCTGCGCCCGCGATGATGAAACATACCATGCAGGCAATAAGAATGATACCGTTCCTTGCTCCGCCCATCTTCATTGTTTCCTCCTTGTCATGTTGATGTTCTTTCATGCGGGGCCGCACCGGATCCGTCCGCTGACAGCCCAGTTCTTTCTAGAAGAAGCTCCCGAAGGTGAATTCCACCTTGCTCTGAGGTTCTCCCTCTCGTTTGTCGATATTGTAGCCCCACTCGACCCGTATCGGCCCCATGGGAGATATCCATCTGAGCCCTGTTCCTGTGGTATACCTCAATTTCCCGAACGGTTCATCGAGGTCATAGGAGTTTCCCGCATCGAAAAAGACGACCCCTTTGAGTTTCAACTCCGAGAAGATCGGATAAATGTATTCTACATTGAATATCAATTCCTTTGTTCCGCCGATACGCTCGCCCTTGTCGTCCCGCGGTCCTGCATCACCGAAACCGAGTCCCCTTACCGTATAGATGCCGCCGACGTAAAAGCGTTCATAGAGAGGGAGGTCCTTGTTGAACATCCCGTGGGCATAACCGATCCTTCCCCTGAGCATGAAGGTCGTGTTCCCGACGAAGGGAAAGAACCATGCGGAATCGGCAAGCGCTTTAATGAACGCGTTCTGACCGCCGAGGCCGGCAAAGGTCACAGAAAGAGTGTTCCGTGAGCCGCGGGTAGGGTCCAGGTAGTTGTCGCGGGTATCTCTCGTGACCGTGGGCGTGATGCTGCTGGTGGTCTTCGTGCCGATTTGCTCGGTAATAATTGATGAGGCATTTTGCAGGTTCACATTGAAGATCGTGGCCCTCTCAAAGTTGTAACCGACATTCGCTCCCCAGTACTCTCCATAGCTCTTCCCGAACCCGAAGCCAATGCCGGTTGCCCTCCGGTCATAGTTAATGTATGTCCGCGTAGTCCTGTATATCTCTGAACTGAATGCTATTTGCTTGTCCATAAACCACGGGTCCCTGAATGAGAGTTGGTAATATGAAGACTGACCGCCGAGTTCAGCCTTCAATTTCACCATTTGCCCCCTGCCGAAAAGATTGCCCTGGGTTATATCGACCATACCGATGAGTTTGTCCACAGAGCTATAGCCGCCGCCGACACTGATGAACCCTGTTGACCTCTCTTTCACCTTGACGTCCATATCGAGCACCTTCTCCTCATACCTCGGCTTCGGGGAAATGTCAACGGATTCGAAAAACCCGAGGTTGTTAATCCTCTCATAGCTCCTCTTGAGAAGGGCGCTGTTGAAGAGGTCTCCTTCATCGAGCCTCACTTCACGCCGTATGACCTTGTCCCTCGTCTTTATGTTGCCGGTGATCTCGACCCTTCCGATCCTATAGACGTCGCCTTCTTCGACTTTGTATGCGAGTTTGACCTCCTTCGCCGCCTCGTCGGGTTCGACGTCGGGAAAGACATTCGCCAGTGCGTATCCGCGCTGGGTATAGAGGTCCGTTATTGCCTGGATTTCGTTCTTCAGCTTTTCCTTGCTGAAGACGGCTCCGGGAACAGAGGTTATTTTCTTTCTCAGTTCTGCCTCGGGAAAGGCCTTGTTGCCGGTAATCGTCACTGAGGAGATCCTGTATTGATCCCCTTCGGAAACCCGGACGGTGAGGGTCATGCTTTTCTTGTCCCCGGCAAGGGTTATCTCCGGGTCCGCAACCGTCGCCTTGATATAACCGGTGTTGAAATAGAGGTCTTTGATCGCTTCGACGTCGGAAGTTACCGTATCCCGTTTGTAGTAACCCGAGGAGGTGATAAAAGAATAGAAATGCCATACAGAGGTCTTCATGGCTCCCTTTATCTTGCCGGCCGAGATAACCTTGTTCCCCTCGATGATTATCTTGCTTATCTTTACCTTCGGCCCTTCATCGACCTGGTAGGTCAGCGAGACTTCGTTCTCCCCGATCTTGCTCACCACGGGAACGATTCTCGCGAGCCAGTATCCCTCTTCTTCGTAAAAGGCCTGGAGTTTTGCGGCATTGTCCTGTATGAGAGGGGTGTCGGCTATCGAACCGATAGAGACCGTGATCTTTTCCTTCAGTTTTTCATCTTCGAGTTCCTTGTTCCCCTGAAATTCGACCTTCACGATCGTCGGCTTCTCCTTCACCACATATGCGAGCGTTACGCCGCCTTCGAGGGTTTCGATCTCGACGCTCACATCGTCGAAATATCCCATCTTGAAGATGTTCTTTATGTCATCGGCGGTCTTCTCGCTCGAGAGGGGTTCACCCGTTTTTTGACTGATCTTGCTCTTCACCGCGCCCGCCTCGATCCTCTTGAGGCCCTTTACTTCGATGGATGTGACGATCGGTGCCTGCTGCGCGTAGGCATCACTGAGCAAAAGTGCAAACAGTACGGTGACCAGAAGACACCACAACGGGGTACTCGGAGATTTCACCACCTGTTCCTCCTTTTTTCATGCAAAGCCTTTTCTCCCGGGATGCGGTCATCCCGGGACAGGCTATAAAAAACAAAGGAATTCAACCCGTAAGTATAGCCCTCGGCGAGGGCTTCTGTAAATAGGAAAATGGAGAAGGAGAAATCAACGTGAGGTGAAAGTTTTTCAAGCAGACGCGGTACCTCCTGGCAGAGGGGAGACCGATGCCTCCAACGATACGTCTCTCCGCCGCATGAGGGTGAGAACATTCGGGGGAGCGGGTGACGCTTTCAGGAAACCCGATCACGGAAACGCTCCTGAAGCTCCTTTCCCGCGGGAACGGGCATAAGAGTCGATTCAGCGAGATTCGACCGGATGAGAGAATGACCTCTGGAAGGCATGGATCACCATTGATGAATTATGCCACTTATGATAACATAAACAACCCTTCAATTCCGGGATATCATTGAATTATTTCCGAAAAATGCATGCGACCCAGATTCACTGAAAGAAAGAAACAGGCGGAGCCTTCACAGGCAGAAGATTGGATATACGGTGTGAATCCTGTTCTGGAGGCGCTGGCTGCAGGCAGAAACGTCAAGACCCTGTACATCTCGGCGGGGAGGCACGACAGGGTCGGTCAGATTCTGGGCGAAGCCAGGGCGCGCGGGATTCCTGTTGAGACCCCTGATCTCCCCTTTTTTGAGAACAGATTTCCCAAAGGCCATCAGGGCGTTGCCGCAAGGGTTGTACAAAGGGGTCATATGGGCCTTCATGAACTCCTGATGATCCCTTCGGAGAGAGGCGAGATACCACTGTTTCTGGTCCTTGATTCGATAGAGGACCCCAGGAATTTTGGCGCGATCCTTCGCTCGGCCGATGCCTCGGGAGTTCACGGGGTGGTGATCCAGGCATACAGGTCAGCAGGTGTCGGTCCTCTGGTAGCGAAGTCATCGGCCGGCGCGGTCGAGTATGTCCCTGTCTCGGTGGTGCCCAACATAAAGCACGCGATCAG
>DATJWU010000328.1:0-4183 GCA_035501055.1 Thermodesulfovibrionales bacterium | reverse complement strand
AACCGGGGCGACAAGCTCGTCTTCTCGAACGGGATTCTCATACTCGGTTTTCTCTCGGCAGTCCTCCTTGTGCTCTTCAGGGGTGAAACCCATCTGCTTATCCCCCTTTATGCGGTAGGCGTTTTCACCGCCTTCACGCTGTCCCAGGCGGGCATGGTAAAGCACTGGGTGAAAGACAGGGGAAAGGGATGGCTCAAGAGCGCCATCATAAACGGATTGGGGGGGGCCGTCACCGCGGTGGTGCTCGTGATAATTGCCGTCGAAAAGTTTACTCATGGCGCCTGGATAGTGCTCATAGCCATCCCCGCGCTGGTCCTGTTGACTGAGAAGATACACCAGCATTATCTCGCCGCGGCAGAGCAACTTTCACTGCAATACTGTATTACTGAGGAAAAGGCCTATGCCCACCACTCGGTAATTATTCCGGTCTCGGGGCTGCAGCAGGCCGTTATTAATGCGGTCCGATACGGGAAGGCTCTTTCAGACGACGTCACCGCCGTGTATGTTTACATAGACCCTGTCGAGACCCGGAAGTTGCAGGAGAAGTGGGACGCCCGTTGTATGGGAGTAAAACTCGAAATCCTCCATTCGCCTTATAGGTCCGTGACGGAACCTCTCATAGATTACATAGACGGTATACGCGAAAAATACGAAGATGGGGTAATCACAGTGATATTGCCGGAATTTGTGCCGACTAAGTGGTGGCATCATCTCCTGCACAACCAGACAGCCCTTTTCCTCAAGGGTATTTTGCTGTTTAAAAAAGGAGTGGTCTCAACGAGCGTACCTTTTCATCTCAGGAAGTAGTACTCATTTTGCCTTTGTCAGAGATTGCGTGTTATCTTCGGTAAAGGCGTCACTTCGAAATAACGGCAGACATAGCTCGTCGGCCTGTTGACGCCTGCCTCCCGAAAATTGATCAAGTTGTCACTGCAGACACCTGCGCAGGGAAGACTGCGCACGAGTCGGACGACAGTATACCGAATGATAGTGCCGTATTATTTTTTCCCTCTGGCCCTGCCGGTCTTCCCTTTTGACTTCGCAGGGGCCGATGCGGTCTGAAGACCGAATTCGAGGACCTTTCCCTTTATCTCCTTGAGCCTGTCCCTCAGGGCGGCGGCCCGCTCGAAGTCGAGTTTTCGCGCGGCGTCTTTCATCTCTTCCTCAATCTTCTTTATCGTTTCGTCATCATAGCCGTATTCTGCCGTTTCCTCGGCAGCAGACACCGTCACATAATCTGATTCATAAATGGAGCTCAGGATATCCTTGATATTCGACTGGACGGTCTCGGGCGTTATCCCCATCTCCCTGTTGTACCGGCCCTGGATCTTTCTTCTTCTTTCGGTTTCTTCCATCGCCCTCTTTATTGAGCCAGTGATCCTGTCTGCGTAAAGGATCACCTCGCCGTGCACATTCCTTGCGGCCCTCCCTGCGGTCTGGATCAACGATCGTTCTGACCTCAGGAAACCCTCCTTGTCCGCATCGAGGATCGCCACCAGCGATACCTCGGGGAGATCGAGGCCTTCCCTGAGGAGGTTTACCCCCACGAGCACGTCGAACTTCCCCTGGCGAAGGTCCCGAATCAATTCTACGCGCTGAAGCGTATCGATATCGGAATGGAGATACCGCGCCCTGACGCCCAATTCGATGTAATAGTCCGTCAGGTCCTCTGCCGTTTTCTTTGTGAGCGTCGTCACAAGCACTCGCTCTCCCTGCGCAGCTTTCTTCCTGATCTCACCGAGGAGGTCATCGACCTGTCCCGCAATGGGCCTCACCGTCATCGGGGGGTCTACGAGTCCCGTCGGCCTGATGATCTGTTCCACCACATTCCCTCGGGCCCTTTCGAGTTCATAGTGCCCGGGCGTCGCGGAGACACATATGGTCTGGCCCATCCGGTGCTCGAATTCCCTGAAGGTAAGGGGCCGGTTGTCGAGCGCAGAAGGAAGCCTGAAGCCGAAATCAATGAGAGTCTGTTTCCGTGACCTGTCTCCTTCGTACATTCCTCCGATCTGGGGGACGGTAGCGTGAGATTCGTCGATGACGATGAGAAGATCTTCAGGAAAATAGTCGATGAGCGTGAAGGGCGGCTCTCCTCGCGCCCTACCGCTCAGGTGTCGCGAATAGTTCTCGATGCCATGACAATAGCCGAACTCTCTGAGCATCTCGAGATCAAAGCGCGTGCGCTGTTCTATCCTCCGCGCTTCGACGATCTTTCCTTCTTTCAGGAAATATTCGACCCGGTCTTTCATCTCTTCCTCGATCTTTTTCAGGGCAGGATCGAGCCGCTCCCTCGGGGTGATCCAGTGGCTGTTGGGAAAGAGGGCGAACTTCTGGAGTCTCTTGAGCTTTCCTCCGCTCAGGGGATCGAACTCATGGATTTTGTCGATGTCGTCTCCGAAGAACTCCACCCTCACCGCCCTGTTCAGTGCAAAGGACGGGTAGACCTCGACGCTGTCGCCCCTCACCCTGAAACTGCCTCTCCTGAAATCGATGTCGGAACGGTTGTATTGCATCTCGACGAGTCTCCTCAGGACCTCGTCCCTTTCGGTCTGCATCCCCTCTTCAAGGACCAGGTGCATTTCGCGATAGTCCTGCGGCGAGCCGATCCCGTAGATGCAGGATACCGAGGCGACGACAATCGTGTCCCTCCTTTCGAGGACCGCCATGGTCGCGGAATGACGAAGTCTGTCGATGTCGTCGTTGATCATCGCGTCTTTTTCGATGTAGGTATCGGTGGTGGGTATGTAGGCCTCGGGCTGGTAATAGTCGTAGTAGCTCACGAAAAACTCGACGGCATTTTCAGGAAAGAGCTCCCTGAATTCGCCGTAGAGTTGGGCTGCAAGGGTCTTGTTATGGGCGATGACGAGGGTCGGCCTCTTCACCTTCGCGATTACATTGGCTACGGTAAAGGTCTTTCCCGAGCCGGTGACACCGAGAAGGACCTGGCAACCCGTACCTTTTCCCAGGCCTTCACTAAGCCCGCGGATTGCTTCCGGCTGGTCCCCCTTCGGAATAAAATGTGTCGACAGATTAAAGTCCATGTGCCCGTCCCCGGTCCTTGCTGTAACCGTATACGCACATGCAGTTCCGTTCTGTGTCTTCTGGTTTCATCTATTATCTTAACTTTCCCGCTGCAAAAAGAGGAAGGCGAATACGACCCATTTTGCAGGGCAATGAAGGAGTTTATTGGGCGGGCTTCTGCTCTTCGATCGGGACAGGAACTGACCCGGTATCAGAGGAGGTCGGAGTTCCGGGGGATTCGGTAATCTCCTGATAGTCAGGCACCACGATGCCTCTGCGCACCATGATACCGTAAATAAGGTTCGCTCGGTTCACCACATAACGCTGGTCTCCGGACGGATTGTATTTGCGGGGGTTCGGAAGGACTGAGGCGAGTCGTGCCGCCTCTTCGGCGGTAAGTCCTGATGCGGATTTCCCGAAGTAGTGCCTCGCCGCGGCCTCGACACCGAAAATCCCTTCCCCCCACTCGACGACGTTGAGGTAGAGTTCGAGGATCCTCCTTTTGGAAAGGCTTCGCTCCATCTTCCAGGTGATGACCGCTTCGGCTATCTTCCGGATGGGGTTCTTGGAAGGTGACAGATAGAGATTCTTTGCGAGTTGCTGGCTCACGGTGCTTCCGCCGAGTTTGAACTTCTTTTCCCTGAGGTCTTTCTCCATCGCCTTCTGCATCGCCTCGTAGTCAAACCCTTCGTGCTTCCAGAATTTGTCGTCCTCGGCGATGAGTACCGCCTTTACCAGATAAGGCGAGACGCGGGACAGGGGAACCCAAATCTGGGTGATCCTGTACGTCTTGCCCTTCTCTTTCCATTCCCGTTCCCGATACTCCATGAACGACGTCTTCCGGGGATTCTGTTTCGCGAGCTTTGAGACGTCCGGCATGAAGAAGAACCAGGCCGCAGAGGCGAGAATGAGGACAGGGACGGAGAAAAAGAGCAGCAGCCTGAAGCATCTCATAGCCCCTGTCCGGACCTCCTTCTGCGGTGACCGGCCGCAACCAGGAGAAGGGTAACGCGCGTTTTCCCTGGAGTCGCGTGAAAAAGGGAGGGCCTTCCCTTCCCGCGGGCACTATGACCACAGAGACACAGAGACACTGAGAAAGGCCAGGGACAAGAGATATTCGGCTTCAAGATTACTTCAAGATTTCTTGGACCAGGGGGAAGAA
>DATJWU010000327.1:0-5616 GCA_035501055.1 Thermodesulfovibrionales bacterium | reverse complement strand
CGTCCGGACTGGGGAGATAACTGTAGTCAAGAGAACGCAGGAAACCGAACCCGTCGGGGAGTATTTCGAGCACGCCCGCGCCGAACACGTTGCCGGACTTCTCTATCTGCGCCTGGAGTATTGCGAATATGAGATCCTGCTTGCGAAGGCCCGAAGCGCCTTCCACGTTCAGTCCCTTCGCTACCTTGGCGAGGTCGTCGATGGTCTTCTCTTTGAGTTCCGAAATCGAAATGTTTTCCATAGGTGCTGACTCCTCTTTGGATTGTCCCCGGTGGTTTCTTAGTCCGGTAGGCATGTACCTAGCCAGAAGGTTTTATTAAGGGTTTCTAATAAGAAGTGCTGCTGATTTACCTTACCGAAAAAATACTATTTTGTCAATACCTGATCTCCAGAAGTCCCGGATATCAGTCGAGGAGGCCGGCGAGCTGGTCCGTCTTTGCCTCGATATGCCTGGTGATCGTTTCCTGCTCCTCCTTCAGTCTGTCGAGCTCATCGGCGATACTGATGGCGGCCAGTATCGACGCCTTGAGCGGCGCGGTATTGGGAGATTTTTCATAAATCTCACGAATCTTTTGATTGACGTAGGCGACGAGTTTCTCGATGTGTTCGTCCGGGGCGTCACCCTTTATCGTATATTTCTGGCCGAGGATATAGGTCTCTATGGTTCCCATGGTGATGCGGTCATCATTCGAGGTTCAGCGCATCGAGCTCTTGCAGGAGCTCTTCGACCTGGTTCTTCACCGTGATCTTTTCCGAAGAAAGTCTTTCGATCTCGCGGTTCTTTTCATTGAGGAGTTCCTCGAGCTCTCTGATCTTTCGTTCGAGGACCGTCCGTTCCTCTTTCAGTTCCTTTACCCTGCTGATGGCGTTTGCAATCTTTTCTTCGAGATTCTTGAATCTGTCCAATCCTGCCTCCTCTTTGTGTATTTTCAATGCATTCATACCGGACTCCTTCTCACCTGGCGCGCCCTTGGGTTCCGGAGGTCGCTCAGGGACATCGTCGAAGAGATTCTTTACCATCAGGAGCTGTCCCTCATCGGGAACCCCGCGGTGAACAGGCAGACGGGTCCTGAACCGCCTGCTGCATGTAGGCGTTATAGGTCATAAGCACCTTCCTGACGTAGTTCCGTGTTTCGTCGTAGGGAATGTCTTCGATGAACTCATCAAACGACCGGTAATCGCCTTGTGCGAGCCATTCCCGCACTTTTTCCTCACCGGCATTGTATGCTGCAATCGCGACAGGCAGCGATTTGAATTCTTTTATGAGAATGCTGAGATAGTATGCGCCTATGGTGATATTCGCTTTCACGTCCGAGATATCATCCGCAGTCTTGACGTGGCGGGTGAGTCTCTGCGCGGTCTGCGGCATAAGCTGCATGAGTCCGACAGCCCCTGCGACCGACCGTGCCCCGGGGTCAAAACGGCTCTCCTCCCTCATGACCGCAAGAAGAATCAGGGGATCGACGCCGTTGTCTTTCCCTGCGTCCCTGACGATCGGCCAGTATGCGAGCGGATAGAGGATGTCATCGAGGTACGCATCGGGCTTTCCCCGGCTCTCCTGGTTCTTCGGCAGCCCGGAGACGAGAGCGATTGCGCTCTTATATGCTCCTGCATCCTTCAAGACCTGCCCCAGATAGAGTAACACATCGGGGCTCGGAAACTCACCTGACTTGCCGGCGAGTTCCGCCACCGCGTCTTCCTTCATCCCGATCGCCACGAGTACAAGGAACCGTTCCAGAACTCTGGAGAGCTTCGGGCTCGTATCATTGCCGTACGGGGATGGCTGACGTACTGTACGGCCCGCCTCCTGATCGGCGTCGGAGCGCGCGGTCAGGCCCGCAGTGCATAATTCACCGTCTGCGGTCCCCCCCTCATGCATCGCAGCGAGAAGGGAATAGAAGTCTTTCCTCTCGCTCTCTATAAGGCTCTGGAGAGATCCGGCGGGGGGAGAAGTAGAAGTCTGTCCCTGGCCGGTGATGCCGGTGCATCGGGCCTTCCAGTAAAGGTAGCGACTATCCGGATGGGCGCTGCTCAGTTCCGTAAGCGCCTCCAGTGCCTTCTCGAAATCGCGCGCACGGTAACAGGTCCATGCCGTGCCCCAGAGCGCTTCTTCCGCGTGTGACGGATAGGCCTTCCTGACATCGTTGAAGAGTTTCAGGGCCTCCCCCGTTCTTCCCTCTCTCCGTTTCTTCGACGCCAGGAGGATGAGGAGCGAGCCCGCGCGCTTATCCTCCATCGAGACGAGTTTCCCCACCGTCGAGGAAAAGGCTTCAATATCCCCTGCTCTGTAGAGAGACCTCGCCGCATCGTACAGTGCCCCTGCCCTTGTATATTCAACGGCCGCCTCCCGATACCTCTTCTGTCTGAAAAGAGCCAGGGCGAGTTTCTTCAGGATCTCTTCCCGAAGGGGGTCACGCGCGCCGATGAGGGCCTTCCTGAGCAGCGTTTCCGCCTTCCGGTACTCGGCGCCTTTCATATGTGCAGAGGCCTTCGAGAGCATATCCTCCGCGGTGATATCGGACGGCTCCAGTTCCCGGCATGAGGCGTCGGAAAAGGATGAGGCGCGTGCGTACACCAGCCGGAACATCTTCTTGGCCTGCTCCTTCCTCCCCAGCTTCTTCAGGATCTCGCCAAGAATGAATGTCACCTCTACATCATCAGGATAATCGGTCACATAACGCTCAAGGGATTTGACGATGTCCGCTCCTGCATCATTTTCGGGACCGTCTGATTTTGCAATGAGGTTCCTTATCTGCAATGCTCTCGCTCTTTTCTTCAGAAGGCTATCGGGAAAGACATCGAGGAGGGTAGTGATCGCGGAGTTCGAATCATCGAGGTTCTTATTCCTTGCATATGCCTTCGCCATGAAAAACAACGCATAGTCACCGACAACGGGAAGTTCCCTGTATGCAGCCGTGAACTTCTCGACGGCTTCGGCATACGTCCCCTGTCTCATCAGATCCATTCCTTCCAGGAGATGGGTGCACCCGACCGAGGAACAGGCCAGCTCAGGGGCCTTCAGCGGGGTTCGCGATACTCCTTCTTTCTTTTCGCTGACCTCTTTGCCTCTCGAGGATTTTCCTTGCGCAGCAGGGGAGACATTGGCAAGCGGTCCCGAAGTGTAGAGAAGAAAGAAGAAGACGCTGATTACGAGGATCTTTTTCATTGGTTTTGATTCATTGGTTCTGACTGGACCTTCGCGGTACACATGCCTACTCAAGTATATCAATATTCTTTTTCGATGATCAACAGGAAATTAGGACGCGGCCCGGCTGAGACCACAGGTTCCTGCAGACTTTTTTCGAGATGGCGCGCCACTGGTCTTCGAGTCCCAAAGGGTGACGCCTCGTTTGACCGGGCCTGGTGCGGATATTCTATAATGAAGCATGGAACGAGTAACCAAGAGAAGAATCTGCAGGCACGCGGACGGCTTCGTCGAAGAAGTTGAAGACAGTCTCGCCCTGGAAACGAAGGTGCGGGTGTCGGTGAACAGCAAGGAAGTTCTCAGCCTCTACTGTACACCCCATATGATTCGCGAATTGGTGGTCGGTCTTGTGATGACCGAAGGGATTATAAAGGGAGGATGGTGCGCTGAGCGGATGAGTGTGGAATATGGCGAGGATATCCGCGTGAACATTCCTGCCGAGGGTGAGGTTTCGACCGGGGGAAGAACCATGACCTCCGGATGCGTAGGGGGCGTTACCTTCGACGGAAAGGCCGGTGCGGAGCCTTTGCAGGACACTTTTTCCGTTGACCGAGAAACGTTGCGAAACGCCTATCGCGATTTTCAGACAAGGTCTGAACTCTACCATCTTACCGGGTGCATCCACAGCGCTGCGCTTTCCGACGGGAGATCGCTCCTTTGTTTCGCCGAGGACATCGGGAGACACAACGCGGTCGACAAGGTCATAGGATATATGGTACTCGAACACATTCCCTTTGCGTGCACGATCATGCTCGCCAGCGGAAGGATCTCCTCGGAGATCGCATCGAAATGCGCCCGATGGGGCATACCGGTACTCGTGTCGCGAACGGCGCCGACTCACCTCGCGGTCGAGATCGCCGAAAAGAGCGGGGTCACTATTGTGGGATTCATGAGGGGCAACCGCTTTAACATCTATTCACATCCGCAGAGGATCGTATGACCGGCAAAAGGCACAAGGCGAGAGGCAACGGGTTGTAGAGAAAAATATCATTGAAACAGTGTGCCCATAGCCTGTAGCCTGTCACGACAGCCCGTGTTACTTTATCCCGTATTTGTGCAGACGGTGGCGGAAAGACCGGAAGGAAAGTTGCAGGAGCTTTGCCGCATCTGTTTTGACCCCCCTGGCCATACCGAGGGCCTCAAGGAGATAGCGTTTTTCCAGTTCCTCAAGCAGTGTTTCAAGAGCGATGCCTTCTTCCGTGAGATCGGGGACCGCGCTTTTTCCCGGGGACGTGCGTACGAGATCACGCGGCAGGTCTTCAACCGTGATGACCTCCTTGTCGGCGGTCATAAGGAGAATCCGCTCTATCACGTTTTCGAGTTCCCGCACGTTTCCCTTCCAGGGATGCTCGATCAAGAGATTCATTGCGTTTGGTGCTATCTTCTTCGCCGCCACAAATTTCTTCAGGAAGTGGTTAATGAGCAGGGGGATGTCTTCTTTTCTCTCTCTGAGGGGGGGGATATGCAGATGGATAACATTCAGCCGGTAAAAGAGATCTTCACGAAATCTCGTTGCGGCAATTTCTTCCGGCAGGTCTTTGTTTGTGGCCGCGACGATCCTGACGTCAAAAGGGATGTCACTCGTCCCGCCGACCCTCCTGAGGACACCGTTTTCAAGGACCCTGAGGAGTTTTGCCTGAAGGCTGACAGGCATCTCGCCGATCTCATCGAGAAACAGGGTCCCCCCGTTTGCAACTTCAAAGAGCCCCGGTTTATTCTCAACGGCCCCGGTAAATGCGCCCCTCATGTGGCCGAAGAGTTCACTCTCAAGAAGACCTTCCGGGAACGCTGCGCAGTTCATGGAAATAAAGTTGTTCGTTTTCCTGCGGCTTAGTTCATGAAGCAGCCGTGCGACAAGGTCCTTCCCTGTACCGCTCTCCCCCGTGATAAGGGCACTCGCGTTGCTCTGTGCAACCTTGTGCAATGCACTAATAAGCTCCTCCATCTTGGGACTCTTGCAAATGACATTTTCGAGCTTGTATTTCGTCTCCAATTCGTCGCGCAGGACCGAGACTTCTCCCCTTAATTTCCGCTTTTCGAGAGCCCTCCTGACCACAAGCCGTATCTCGTCTATCTTGAAGGGTTTGTGGATGTAATCATAGGCACCGAGTTTCATCGCTTCAATGGCGGATTCGGTAGTCCCGAACGCGGTCGTCATGATCACCAGAGTTTCAGGGCTGACTTCCTGCGATTTCCTGAGAACCTGGAAGCCGTCGGCACCCGGCATCTTTATGTCGGTGATGATAAGGTCAAAGATGTCCCTGTTCAGCAGTGCGAGGCCTTCAGTCCCGTCGCCCGCGAGATCAACCTGATAGCCTTCTCCCTCAAGGAGGATCCTGAGGACTTCGCGAAGGTTTTTTTCATCGTCGACGACGAGGATCCTGCTCTTATGTCTTTCCATGTCCGATCAT
>DATJWU010000326.1:0-4136 GCA_035501055.1 Thermodesulfovibrionales bacterium | reverse complement strand
TTCCTTCTTTTTCTCCAGCCGCTCACCAGGTCGTTGTCTTTGGTGAGGTCGAGGAGCCTGGGTATATCCTTGGGGTCGTTCTGAAGATCTCCGTCCATGGTGACAATCACGTCGCCCCGCGCAAAATCGAACCCTGCGGCGAAGGCCGCCGTCTGGCCGAAGTTTCTCCGCAAACTGAGGACCGTGACGGATGCATTCGATTCCTGGATCTTTTCAAGCAGCGAAAGGGTATTGTCCGTACTCCCGTCGTCGACATAAATGATTTCATACTCAACGCCGATGCCTTCGAGCACCGGCCTGAGCCTTTCGTGGAGTACTTCCACATTTTCTTCTTCGTTGTAAAGGGGGATAACCACCGATACCGTCATATCAATAACTCCCTGTCGCTTCCCGTGTCATGCCTTTGAAATCACGGCATACGAAGATCGAGTATTCCCGCAGGGGCCTGCCCTTTTCATATACTTTCAGAAGGCGCTTTTCGTATCCCTGGAAGGCGTCCCTGATCTTCGGGTCTAATTCCGTGTCGCCTATTGTAACAAAAATCCCGTTATAATGAACCAGGGTCTCGAAGCCTGGCCAGAGATCATACTGATTCATCCTCCTGCCAAGATTTGCGCAGTACGTGACCGGATGGTCCTTCACATAGAAGGCGAGCTCGCTCGATACCTGGTAGCTGTCGGAAAAAATGAAGAGATTCCCCTGCCCCGAGATGTCGGCCTGGATAGCCGAGACTTCCTTCCCGAGCTCTTTCCAGCCCCTGAGGCGAGCAGACGGATCGAGTTTTACCGGGACATGAAATGCAGCAGGATAATAGGCGACGGCAGTCACCAAAAGGCAAAGTGCCAGACCGGCAAGAACGGCCGTCTTAAGGGACCGGCGCAGCTCCTTCCAACTGCTGAGGAAGACGCCGGAAAAGGCGATGATGCCGGTGAGATACGCGGTCATGGCCCAGTTCGCCTGAACCTTGCCCTGAAGGCTCTTGAGAAGAAAGAAGAGGACCACCGGCGCTGAGAACCAAAAAAGAAAAGAAGCGCGGAGAGGCCGGGAGAAGGGACGATCTTTCACGACCGCCGCGATCATAAGAACCAGAATAACCGGCGTGATCACGCCGAATTGCGAGCCGACAAATTCAAAAAAACTCCCCGGAGAAATCTGCAATCCTTCCGCCACATGTGCCTGTCCGGCGGTATGCCTGAGAGTCACCCAGTCATGCTGAGCGTTCCAGATGACCACAGGACTGAAGAGAAGGAGGCTGATAAGCAATGAGATATACGGAGGCGCGCTCCTTAGGATGGCCCTCTTTTCTTTCGAGAACACGAGAAAAAGGAACGCGCAGGCGACAA
The DNA here is from genome assembly GCA_035501055.1 of Thermodesulfovibrionales bacterium. Taxonomy (GTDB): domain Bacteria; phylum Nitrospirota; class Thermodesulfovibrionia; order Thermodesulfovibrionales; family UBA9159; genus DATJWU01. Next base: position 2,793 of record DATJWU010000326.1, on the reverse strand, counting down.
AAAACGCCATCGTGTATTTCGTCAGTAACCCGAGGCCTGTCGAAATGCCGAGGAGAATCCAGTAAAACCGTGATCCGTGATCCGTGATCCGTGATCGGTGACAAGAATCTTCGACCTCATAACGCATAACGCATAACGCATTACCGTTTACGGCCCTCCAAAAGAAATACAGCGAGAGGGTCCAGAAGAAGACAAAAGGAGAGTCAATGGTGAATATCACCCCGAAGGGCGCAAAGAGCGGGAGGGCCTGAAAGAGCAAAGCCGAAGCCGCTCCCGTGGTCTCATCGGAGAGTTCCCTGCCGAGTTTGTAAAGGAGCAGGCTGGTGAGCGTGGAAAAGAGGATCGCAAGAACGCGCGCACCGAAGACATTTGCGCCGAACAAAGAGGTGCCGAAGGCCATGAGATAGGCGATCACGGGCCCCTTCGAGTAATAGCTCAGATCCAGCCTCCTCGACCACTCCCAATAGTGGGCCTCGTCAGGGCTGAGATCGAGCGGTCCGTCGATGATATAGTAGATCCTGAAAATGGTGAGCGCCAGGAAGAACACAAAAAGGACAGTGGTGTGGGGGTGATCGTTGAATCTCTTTTCCGCCCACCGGTAAAGAGAGACGACCGAAAGGGCCACGACCGAGCCGAGGCATGCGCCGGCAATAACGTCCAGGGGGTAATGGACCCCGACATAAACCCTCGAGAGGCAGACGAGACTTGCAATGAACACAAAGATATACCGTACACGGCTTGAGGACATGACCACAAAAGGGAAGGCAAAGGCAAAGGAGTTCGTTGCGTGGTTCGAGGGCATTGAAAAAGACTTCCCGCATCCGGCGAGGAGATGGGCGCCTTCCAGAAATGAGCAGGGTCTCGGCCTCTGGACGAGGTGTTTCACCGCGCTTCCCGTGACATCCGAGAGGAGTATTGCAAGGAAACCTATAAGACACATCACCAGCGCCTTCTTCTTCTCTTTCAGCAGGAGGTAAATGACGAAGAGAAGGATAATAAGGTACGACCGGTCGGTGACGAAGGGCATGAGCAGATCGAAGAAGGTGTTCTCTAATCCCCTGTTGATAAGGAAGAAAAGGGCGGTATCACGCTGTGCAAGCCAATCCAGCATGCTATATAATATCACAGCGCCAAAACAGGCAATGGGCAACAGACAACAGATTACAGATCACCGCAGTGGTTTCTATCACCTATGGCAATCGCCTGGTGCCTATCGCCGCTTCCGAGAGAACTGAAATGAATCTGTCTTTCATAGACTGGACGATAATCGGTGTCTACATGTCCGCCTCCCTTGGTATCGGTCTGTATTTTACCAGGAGGGCCTCTTCCAGTCTGAGCGAGTTCTTCGTTTCAGGAAGAAAGCTCCCCTGGTGGCTTGCGGGCACGTCAATGGTAGCGACCACGTTTTCGGCTGATACCCCCCTCTATGTCACGGGGCTCGTGCGGCAGCACGGCATCTATGAAAACTGGCAGTGGTGGTCCTTTATCATGTCAGGCATGGTGTCGGTCTTTTTCTTTGCACGGCTCTGGAGAAGGCTCGGTGTCCTGACCGATGTGGAGCTGATCAGCCTCCGCTATTCCGGGAGGTCGGCCTCTGTGCTCCGCGGGTTCAAGGCGATCTACTTTTCCGTCGCCGTGCACACCATCATTAAGGCGCAGATCATCCTTGCGATGGCGAAGATCCTCGACGTGAGCCTCGGATGGGGAAAATGGGAGAGCATTTTCCTCGCCAGCGGCGTGACGCTTTCCTATGCGATGCTGTCCGGGTATTGGGGAGTGGTCACGACCGATTTCTTTCAGTTCATCATCGCCATGATCGGCGCTGTTGTCCTCGCTGCCGCGGCGGTCGGCAAGGCAGGCGGAATCTCTGCGATGAAGGCCCACCTCACCGACCAGACCCTCAGTTTTTTCCCTCCCCTCGATGAAGGCTTCCTGGGATTGACTTTCATGACATTCCTCGGATATGTGGGGCTCAGCTGGTGGTCCAAATACTCTTCGGACGGCGGCGGGGTGATCGTGCAGAGGATGTCTTCCTGCAAGGACGAAAGGAGCAGCGTGCTCGCAACCTTTTATTTCAATGTGGTGAATTATGCCCTCCGCACATGGCCCTGGATACTCGCGGCGCTTGCATCCCTCGTCCTGTACCCCCTCGCAAGAGACCACGAGGCGGTCTATCCGCAGATGATGGTCGACCTCCTGCCGGCGGGATTGAAAGGGCTTATGCTCGCCTCTTTTTTTGCGGCGTTCATGTCCTCGTTAAGCACGTACCTGAACCTCTCCTCCGCCTACTTTGTGAACGACTTCTACAGGCCCTTCCTGAAAAGGGACGCCACTGACGCACATTATGTCACTGTCTCCCGTTTTTCGACCCTGATACTTTCTGTCATCACGGGAATCATTACGTACTATACGACATCAATCATCGGTGTCTTCAAGTTCCTCATCGCCTTCGGTTCGGGCACCGGCCTGGTCTACATCATGAGGTGGTTCTGGTGGAGAGTGAACGCCTGGAGTGAAATCTCCGCCATGGTTGCGTCGACACTCGTGAGCGTCGTCGTCTATACCCACCCGCTGCTGAAATCGGGGCCGTACCATATCAAACTCATGCTTATCATAGGCGTGTCAACCGCGGTCTGGATCGTCGTAACCTTTCTTACAAAACCTTCGGAGGAAGCCACGCTCGTCGATTTCTATAAGAGAACGCGGCCCGGCGGGGGAGGATGGAAACCGATCGAAAGAGTGATCGACGACCCCGGAGGCGGCACGGCAATGAAGGATTCCCTTGTTGCCTGG
>DATJWU010000325.1:0-4133 GCA_035501055.1 Thermodesulfovibrionales bacterium | reverse complement strand
GCCCCTTTTCCTTCGCCACGCGAGAAGGACAAAGATCCCTCCCTTCGAAAAACAGCAGCGCTTCCTGACCTTCACCGGTACGTCCTTTTACCCTTTTCTCCTGCGCTTTCTCGACAGGCTGAAGAAGGCAGGAGCAAATATTGAAGCAGCAGCGATCGAGAATTCCTTCTTCGGCAAGAGCGTTTCTGTCGCGGGGCTCCTCACCGGAAGGGACGTGCTGAGATCTCTCTCGGAACTCGTGCGAAAAGACGACGTCCTGCTCATCCCTGACGTCGTCATGCGGGAAGGCTGCGAGGTCTTTCTCGATGATCTTTCAAAACAGGACATCGAAGAACTCCTCGGCATAAAAGCCGTGATCATTGAGTCCACGCCCAAAGGCCTCATTGATGCGATAGCCTCATACGTGTGACCCGTGCTCTTTCTTGCCATCGTGTTCAAAAACATAATGTGAATTAGGGAGATTCTATGAAGATACATGGAACGACAAGGGTCACCGGCCTCTTCGGCTATCCGGTGGAGCACACCCTTTCCCCGGCGATGCATAACGCCGCCTTCGACCATCTCGGCCTCGACTACTGCTACGTTCCTTTCCTGGTAAAGCCCGACATGCTTGCCGATGCGGTCAGGGCAGTCAGGTCTCTCGACCTTGCAGGGGTAAACGTAACCGTTCCTCACAAGGAGCGGGTGATCCAGTTCCTCGATGCAGTCAACGAGGAGGCTTCCTTTATCGGCGCGGTCAACACGATTCAGAACGTGGACGGCAGACTCACCGGCTTCAACACGGACGGACGAGGCTTCATGGAATCCCTTGCGGTTGCAGGGATTCCGGTGGAGGGAAAGTCTGTGCTGATCATCGGGGCCGGTGGTGCATCCAGGGCGGTGAGCTACTACCTGAGCGACAAAGCGGACAGGCTTTCTCTCTTCGACATTGACGCCGCAAAGGTGGAAAGACTCGTTGCCGACCTCGCCACGATCCGCACGAATGTCTCACGCTCAGCATCCATCGACAATCTGGAGGGTTTCGATATCGTAATCAATGCCACTCCTCTCGGCCTGAAGGAAACAGACCCTTCGCCGGTCGATATCAGCCTCATCAGGAACACAATGACCGTCTGTGACCTCATCTACAAAAAAACGCCACTGCTCACGGACGCTTCGCGCAAAGGCTGCAAGACCCTTGACGGTCTCGGCATGCTGCTCTACCAGGGCGTCTTCGCCTTCGAGATATGGACAGGAATCAAGCCGCCGGTAGATATCATGCGCAACGCCATCGCAGAGGCGAAGAGATGAACAAGAGAGCCGGATACCGCAGGCCTGCTAAAAACGGAATCCCATTCCGGCCCCGAAGAAGTGGCTGAAGCCCCCAAGGTCTCCGATAAGACGCACGCCAGCCCCAAGATCGATTTCCCAGAAAGGGGTAATCAGGTACTGAATGCCGCCATCGAAGTTATAGCCTGCGCCCTTTCCAGGGCCGCTGCTGGTCTGTCCGAATATCTCGCCATAGAACTGAAGACGCGACACCGGCTGCCAGGTCGCAACGAGATTTGAAAGAAAAGCCGTAAAACGTCTGCCCCCTGCCGAAGAAGGATCTGTCTGGGAACTGACGCCCAGCTGAAGGGCGACGCCGACCTCTTCAGAAACCGAATATGCCGCAATGCCGTTAAATGCTACGCCGGGACCGTCGCTGCCGAATGCCCGGCTGCCTGATCGCAAGGTAAAGAGGGCCTCAACCGCCCCCTGCCAGGGGCCGCGATAGCCCAGCGAATGCTTGATGCCTATCGTCAACGGCGACCATCCTGAGCTGTCCTCATCCGCGACGCGCTGCTCGGTATAATCCTGGGGCAGAAGGACGAACTCGTTCTTCCCGGGCAGGCCCACCCGAAATGCCGCCTGCGGGAAGTTGTCGGCCCTCCCGCCGCCCGGCCCCCTCAGGGTCGCGTGCTGAAAACCCGCTTCGAGCACGAATTCCCCCTGAGGCACTACGCACACGCTGTCGGATACGGTAGGCCGGTCGATTACTTCAAGCAGCGACGAAGGGCCGGCACAGGGGGCTCCTGTTATGCCGGCGGCCTGCTCCTGGGCATGGACGTTGCCGCACACCGCGCTCACGACGGTGAGAAGAACGAAAGCCTGAATAAGACTCCGCACTGAGGTCCGCATGCCTTTAGCATCGCATGCCCTGCCGCGGGAATCAAGAGACTTTTCACTGCTTCAGCGCCCGGCAATAAATGAGCGAAGTCGGCTCGGAGGACTCCGGCTTCAGACCTTTCCGAACTCCCGGCCTTTCCAGATCATATAGATCGCCGGGTAGATAAGGAGTTCAAGGATTGTCGAGGTTACCACGCCTCCCACCATCGGCGCCGCGATCCTCTTCATCACGTCCGACCCCGCGCCGTGGCTGTACATGATCGGTATGAGGCCGGCGAGGATCACGCTCACGGTCATGATCTTCGGCCGTATCCTCTTCACCGCTCCGTGCATGACCGCATCTTTCAGGTCATCAGGGCCCTTGAGTTTTCCTTCTTTTTTCCACTGTTCATAGGCAAGCTCTAGGTAAAGCAGCATCACCACTCCTGTCTCCGCGTCCAGTCCCGCAAGGGCGATAATGCCGACCCACACGGCGATACTCATATTGTAATTCAGGAAATAGAGCAGCCAGAAAGAGCCGACGAGGGAGAAGGGGACGGCGAGCAGCACGATCATTGTTTTCGTTACCGACTTCGTGTTGAAATAGATGAGGAGAAAAATGACGAGTGCGGTGAGTGGAATCACGAGCTTCAGTCTGTCCCGTGTCTTTACGAGGTATTCGTACTCGCCGCTCCACTGCAGCCGGTAACCGACCGGAAGTTTTACCGCGGCCGCGACCTTCTGCTTCGCCTCCTCCACATAACCGCCCACATCACGGCCGGAGAAATCGACGAACACGTAATTGGCAAGGAGGCCTTCCTCGCTCTTGATCTGCGTGGGACCCTTCACGATTGCGATATCGGCGAGTTCGCCGAGGGGGATCTGGGCGAGACCTCCGGTCCTGGCGGTCTGCGGCATGCCCGAGGAATCTCCCGAAAGGCCCACCGGCACAAAGATCCTCTTTATTTTGTCTATGTCATTCCTCAACTCCCGGGCATACCTCACATTCACCGGGTACCGCTCGCGACCCTCTATGGTGAGCGTGAGATTCATCCCGCCCAACGCGCTTTCGATGACCGTCTGCACATCTTCCATCGAAAGACCGTACCGCGCGATCTCTTCGCGCCTCGGTGTGATGTCGAGGAAGTAGCCCGTCGTCACCCGCTCTGCATAGGCGCTCCTTGTTCCCCTGATGCCCTTGATCGCGCTTTCGACATCGAGGGAGATCATCTCGATCACGTCGAGTTTCGGCCCCATGACCTTCACCCCCACAGGCGTTCTGATGCCCGTGGCGAGCATATCAAGCCTCGCCTTAATCGGCATGGTGAAGGAATTCGCCACACCCGGTATCTGAAGGGCGTCGTTCATCTCATTCTTCAGCTTCTCCACATCCATCCCCGTCCGCCACTCCCCTTCGGGTTTAAGGTTGACCACGGTCTCGAACATCTCGAGGGGCGCGGGATCAGTGGCGGTCTCGGCCCGCCCCGCCTTCCCGAAAACCTGCGAAACCTCAGGGATCGTTTTCAGTATCCTGTCCTGCATCTGAAGAAGGCCCGACGAGACAGAGATCGATGCCGCAGGCACGGTGACGGGCATGTAGAAAAGCGTCCCCTCGTAAAGAGGCGGCATGAACTCCGACCCGAGCTTCATAAAAGGAAAGACGGTGAGGAGCATGACGAGAAGCGCAGCGACGATAACGCACTTCTTGAACCTGAGGACGAACTTCGCGACAGGCTCGTAGAGTTTCCGCAGGACGATGCTTACGGGGTGGCTCTCTTCGGGAAATATCCTGAGCATGTGTTTCAGTATCGGGATTTTGCTCAGGAACGGAATGTACTCCACGATAAAGAGCGACATGAGGACTGGGGTGAGAGTAATGGCGAGAAAGGACGAGAAGAGCATGGCGAAGGTTTTCGTATACGCAAGCGGTTTGAAGAGCCTGCCTGCCTGCGCCTGAAGGGTGAAAATAGGAAGGAAGCCCACGGTGATCACAAGGAGCGAAAAGA
>DATJWU010000324.1:0-4845 GCA_035501055.1 Thermodesulfovibrionales bacterium | reverse complement strand
CCGGAACCCTTCCCGACGTCCTTCGTGGTAAAGAAGGGATCGAAGATCCTCGGGAGGATTTCCTGAGGTATACCGGGCCCTGAATCGCGGATCTCTATGTCGACCGTGTCGCACTCGAGGGTGCACTTGCCGCGGTACTTGAGATAATTGTAGATCTCTGCCGTCTCTTCAGCCTTGTGGATCGCCTTGTGCTTTTTTGATCGTATAGTGATCTCTCCCTCCTCACCCACCGCTTCAATCGCGTTCTTCAGGAGGTTCAGGAAGGCCTGTTGGATCCTCTGTTTATCCGCAAAGATGACCACATCATCGGGGACATCGTAGGTTACCGAGACCCTCGTCGGGATCTGGCCCTTCACAAAACGAATCGTCTCCTCAAAAACCTTTTTCAGGGGAAGGGTCTCTTTTTTGAAGTCCTTTTCCCGCGAGAATTCGAGGAGGGAGCGGACGATGTTACGGGCCCTGTCGGTCTGGTCGTCGATCTGGGCGAGGAGTTCTCCCCGGTACTCAGGGTCGGCGTCGCGGCTTTCTTCCATAAGTATCTGGCAGGAGGAGGAGATGTTCGACAGAGGGTTGTTCAGTTCATGAGCCACACCGGAAAGGAGGGTGCCGAGAGAGGCGAGTTTTTCGGCCTGGAGAAGGTGGCGCTGCCTCCACTCGAGTTCCCTGAGCATGGCATTAAAGGCGTTGGTGAGGGAGACGATCTCCCGGTCCTTGGATTCCATCGAGATCTTCTCGAATCTGCCGTCGGCGATCACCCGTACGCTCTCCTCCAGCGACTTGAGGGGTTTCACGACCATCCGTGAAAGAATCTGGCCGAAGACGACCACCAGCACCGCAAAAACGGCGATCGATATGCTCAGGATATGCCGGGAGTTGTTGAGCATGGCCTGCAGGTTCTTCCGTTCGGTCTTTGCCATGTCTTCGGCAGTGGTGACGATGAACTTTCCCGTCTCCCTGATCCTGCTTTCAAGGTCTGTCCGCTGGGCGTTTTCCCGGAGCCGGGTCGTGTCCCCGTAGCGCTCCATCAGTTCCCTGTACCTGGCGAGACTGTTTGCAAGGGTCGCGGTCACCGGGGAAGGGATGATCGTAGAGAACCCTTCGAGATTGCTTTCCAGGATTTCCTGGCTCCTTGTAAGGTACCTCAGGTTCTCTTCGTAGTCGCTCGTCTTCCTGTACAGGAAGTAATTCTTCTCGAACCTCCTGATCTCGAGCGTGGTGTCGAAGAAATCGGAGATCACCTCGCCGAAGATCACCTTCTTTTCAAAATGCCTCAGTTCGATAAAGGTGAAGGCAGCGCTGCAGACGAGGAACGCGACGATCGCGTAATACCCGAGGATGATCTTTTGGCGGATGCTTGACGGGAGCATGAACATAGTTAATTTTATCACCCTTCTATTGCATAAAGCAACGAAAGGCGGGATCGGCGCAACGCCTGGTCGCACCTTCCGACCTGCCGCGGGGAAGGTGCGATAAAGGGCAAAAGGTCTGAAACTCCGTGGAGGAAATGGGGTAAAATAGTATATCCTTATGATTACAGGGGAGAAAATGCCGGCAGCGGGAAATGAGAGATGAATTTCTTTAGAAGCGCGGACAGGAAACTTCAGACCGCGACAGTGGAGCAGCTCCGCGGATCGGTCGCTTCGGTGCCGATGCCCCTTCATGTACGGCAGATCGCCGACAGGGAACTCGAGATTCTCGCGAAACTAAACCCTTCCGCCGCTGAATACGGAATAGGGCTGACTTACGTGGAATACCTCCTCGATCTTCCATGGAACTCAAGGACTGAAGACAACCTCGATCTCGCAAGGGCGGAAAAGATCCTCAACGAACGCCATTATGGTCTGGATGCGGTCAAGGACAGGATACTGGAGCACCTCGCGGTGAAGATCATGATACGGAACAGAAAACCCCGCGTTCTCGTCGTCGACGACGAGGAGGTCGCCCGCAAGAACCTCGAACACGTCCTTCGGAAGGAGGACTATTCCGTGGTTACGGCGGCGGACGGGGCAGAGGCGATCGGGATTCTTGCGACCTCGGAGTTCGATGCCGTACTCACAGATCTGAGGATGGAGAGGGTCAGCGGGATAGATCTCCTCGAGAAGGTGAAGATTAAACACCCGGAGACGAAGGTCATTGTGATCACGGCATACGCGTCGGTGGAGTCCGCGATCGAGGCGATGAAGAAGGGGGCGTTCCACTATATCACAAAGCCTTTCAAGCTCGATGAGGTGCGGTCGGTCCTCAGGCAGGCTTTTGAAACGAGGGTGCCGGGTGTGTCGACGAAGGGCCTCGTCCTCTGCTTTGCCGGTCCTCCCGGAACAGGGAAGACCTCCCTCGGGAGGTCGGTCGCAGAGGCCCTCGGAAGAAAATTCGGGAGGATCTCCCTCGGCGGAATCAAGGACGAAGCGGAAATAAGGGGCCACCGGCGGACCTATGCCGGCGCGATGCCGGGTCGTCTCGTCGAGGAGATCCGGAGGGCGCAGGTCCTGAATCCTGTCATTGTCTTCGACGAGGTGGATAAGATCGGTCAGGACTTCAAGGGAGACTCTGCCTCGGCCCTCCTCGAGGTGCTCGACCCCGAACAGAACCGCGGCTTCATCGACCATTATCTCGACCTGTCCTTCGATCTCTCTCATGTCATGTTCATCATGACCGCCAATGTAGCTGACGCGATCCAGGAACCCCTCAGGGACCGCATGGAGGTGCTTGAGTTCTCGGGCTACACCGAAGATGAAAAGATACAGATTGCGCTTCAATACCTCGTTCCCAAGCAGGTCCAGGCAAAAGGCCTTTCCGACTGTCCTCCTGAATTCACTTCCGGGGCGGTTTCGACGATCATCCGCGACCATACGCGCGAAGCAGGGGTGAGAAACCTTGAGCGGGAGATTGCCTCGGTCTGCCGGAAGATGGCGATGACGCGTATCCGTCGCGGTGACAAGGCCGAGCCGTGCATCGTTACCTCAGAAGAGATCGGGAAGTATCTGGGACCGAGGAAGTACCTCTGCGAAGTCGCGGACGAGAAGAACCGTGTCGGGGTAGTAACGGGCCTCGTCTGGACAGAGGTCGGCGGCGACATCGTCTTTGTCGAAACTGCGAAGATGAAGGGCTCCAAAGAGCTTATCCTGACGGGCTCCCTCGGGAACGTCATGCGCGAGTCCGCGCAGACCGCCCTGAGTTACGTGAGGAGCAATGCAGCATCGTTTTCGGTCCCCGAGGATTTCTTTGACGGCCACGATATCCACATCCACGTCCCTGCAGGTGCGATCCCGAAAGACGGCCCTTCGGCGGGCGCAACGATCACTGTCGCCCTTGTCTCCCTTGTGAAAGGACAGCCGGCGAGAAGAGACGCGGCAGTTTCCGGCGAGATGACGCTGAGCGGACGTATGCTTCCTGTGGGAGGCATCAAGGAGAAAATCCTCGCGGCGCGACGGGCCGGGGTGCGGGCGGTGTTTCTCCCCGCGGGAAACAGGGTCGATGTGGAAAATCTTTCGAACGGCGTGAGGGGTGATCTCGAGATCCATCTCGCAGACAGGATTGAAGAGGTCGTTGAAAAGGTGCTGATTGAAAATGAAAATGCAGAGATGAGCAGACCCTGAAAACCGGGGCATAGAAAAGGAGACAGGCATACTTCAACCCTTTATAATACGATCTAATTTTGAACGTCACATCGTGAGCGGGAGCACACCGGCTGTGCCCTTCGGCTTTTGACGTCTTTGAGATAAACGAGGTCTCTGTCGGTATCGTCCGCCACGGCGGATTTGCCGTGGAGAACTATAATAAGGTTTTTCAGACACCTGTCTCCCTGTGAGTTGACTCTTATGCAACATGAGGGATAGTGGTGAGACAGGCAGGTTCCCTGTTTCTGACGGTTGCAGGATTGTTTCGAGTAAGGAGGAGAGTGGTCGAAGAGCTCGTTTTTGAAAAGGGCGCGTATCACACGGACTCCCGGAGAGGGTGGTCCCTTTTCAGGGCCTTCCCTTCTTTTTTCTTTTACGCTCAGGATATCGTGATCGTCTTCAAATCGAGCCGCAGGGCGAAACGCGGGAGGTACGACACCGCTGATTGGGCAAGGAGCAGTCTTGAGGTTATGCGGGCGCTCGAACGCGTGGGGGTGAGATTCGAGATAACCGGCGTCGACCACTTCGGGTCACTCGACGGGCCCTGCGTTTTCATCGGGAACCATATGTCGACGCTCGAGACTTTTGTGCTCCCGGCGATTATCGCACCCTTTCGTGACACGACTTTTGTGGTGAAGCGGAGCCTTATCGATTATCCTGTCTTCAGGTACGTGATGAGGTCGAGAGACCCCGTAACCGTGGGCAGGACCAATCCGCGCGAGGATCTGAAGGCGGTGCTCGACGGCGGGGCGGAGAGGCTGAAGGCAGGGAGGTCGATCGTCATCTTTCCCCAGACCACGCGGACCCCGGCATTTAATCCGGGAGAGTTCAACTCCATCGGGGTAAAGCTTGCGAAGAAGGCGGGGGTCCCGATTATCCCCATCGCCCTCAGGACTGATGCATGGGCCAACGGGAAGCGATTCAAGGATTTCGGAAGGATAAGTCCGGCGAGGAAAGTGTACGTTGACTTTGGAGAACCGATCAGGGTCAGGGACCGCGGGGCCGAGGAACATGAGGAGATAATGCGGTTTATTCAGGGAAGACTCGAGCGCTGGAAGGAATGATTTGTTTTATAATAGCGCTGCCCGGTCAGGAAGGTACGTCTCGAGGTCCTGTATATGCGATAGGATTCCTGACATGACCTCTCTTTGTGCTTTCAACGAGAGTGACAAGCCTGATCGCGTAAACAACGGTGGTCGTCGACCTTCTAAGGAATCGCGATACAGGT
>DATJWU010000323.1:0-4574 GCA_035501055.1 Thermodesulfovibrionales bacterium | reverse complement strand
GTCCTCGCACGACGTAACGGCCCGAGGCGAGTTCGTTGTTCAGGACAAGATTTCTGAGGTACTCCGAATGCATGCGATAGGGCATGCGGGTGACATCGGCATTCCAGGCCATCAGGTCTGTCATCGGCTGGCGCTCGCCGAGGAGGTATTCGCGGACCATCCGCGACCAGATGAGGTCATTCGAGCGAAGAAGCTGGAAAGAACCGGCCATCGCCCTTGTATCCAGGTACCCCTTTTCCCACATGATATTCTCGAGGTAGCTCACCTGACTTTCATCAATAAAGGTCATGATTTCTCCTGCCTCGGTGAAATCGGTCTCCGCCGCGAAGAGCGTGACACCTCTCAGCCGGTCATCACCGTCCCGCGCCATGGCTGCAGCGGTGATCGTCAGGAGCGTGCCGCCGATGCAGTAACCCACGGCGTGGACCTTCTGTTCAGGCACGATAGAAGAAACGGCATCGAGTGCTTCCATGACCCCGAGGGTGCGATAATCCTCCATGCCGAGATTCCGGTCTTCAGGCCCCGGGTTCTTCCAGGAAATCATAAAGACGGTATGTCCTTTTTCGACAAGATACCTCACGAGCGAGTTGTGCGGCGAGAGGTCAAGGATGTAGTACTTCATGATCCACGCAGGGACGATCAGCACGGGTTCCGCACTTGCCATGTCAGTGGCGGGTTCGTACTGGATCAGCTCAATGAGGCGATTGCGATACACCACTTTGCCCGGCGTGACTGCAACATTCCTGCCGACATTGAAGGCCTCGGTGCCGACCGGTCTTTGGCCTGAGAGGGCGCGTTCCCAGTCTTCGATAAGGTTTTTCATACCGCGGACAAGGTTGTTCCCTCCCTGCGCGACCGTGGCTTTGAGTATCTCGGGGTTCGTATGGATGAAGTTCGAGGGTGAAAAGATGTCGAGTACCTGGCGGGCGGCGAAAGACGTGACGTCCTCATGGTGACGCGAGACCCCCTGGACTTCTACTGTTGCCTTCTGCCACCACTGCTCGATCATCAGAAATGATTGATAGATGAGATTAAAGGGCCAGAGGTGCCAGTCCGGACTCGTAAAGCGGTGGTCCTGGGGGAGGGGCTTGATGCAGTCGGGTGTGGACGGATCAGACAAGGCCCGGCCGGCATAGAGTGAAAGCTTCTGAAGATTTCGCAGCGCCTCCTCGGAGAGTTCCGTCTGTTTGGCCGGTGAAAACGCGAGGTGCACCCGCCAGTCAAGGTAGGCAATCATCAGCGAGGCCGGCGACAGGTCCAGGGTGAAACGTCCCAGCCATGCCTGGATCAGGCGGTCGAGGCTTGGCGTGCTCACTGATGCCGGATGGCCCTTTTCTCCCACGGCGACTCACCTCCTAAGAGAATTTTACCACCGAAGGCGCATGAGCGCCTTATTTCAGATACTCCTGAAAAAGCCAGGTCGAGAGATACCGTTCTCCTGTATCGGGGAGCACGACGACTATTTGCCTGCCTTCATTCTCCGGCCGCTTTGCCACTTCGATGGCGGCCCACATTGCAGCCCCGGATGATATTCCGGCGAGTATCCCCTCTTCTTTTGCGAGCCTTTTCGCGATTACTCCGGCGTCCTCGTGCGAGACCTGCATGATCTCATCGATCAAATCCGTGCGCAGCACCGTGGGAACAAAACCGGCCCCGATTCCCTGTATTTTGTGCGGCCCTGCTTTTCCTCCGGACAGAACCGGAGAATCTTTCGGCTCTACTGCGATCGCCCTGAAGGAAGGCTTCCGGGACTTTATCATTTCGGCAACACCGGTGAGGGTGCCTCCGGTGCCGACCCCGGCCACCAGGATGTCCACGCTCCCTCCGGTGTCATCCCATATCTCATCAGCGGTCGTCTGCCTGTGTACCTCCGGGTTCGCCCTGTTGTTGAACTGCTGAAGGATGAGCGCCTTCGGGTATTGACGGGCAAGCTCCTCTGCCTTATCCACCGCCCCCTTCATCCCCTTCGCTCCCTCGGTAAGCACGATCTCGGCCCCGAAGATCCTCAGAAGGGCCCTCCTCTCGAGGCTCATGGTATCAGGCATTGTCAGTATCAACCGGTAGCCGCGGGCCGCACAGCAAAAGGCCAGTGCGATTCCGGTATTCCCGCTCGTCGGTTCGATGATCACCGTGTCACTGTCGATCCTGCCCTCCCGTTCTGCCGCCTCGATCATCGCAACCCCGATCCGGTCCTTTACACTCGAAAGAGGGTTGAAGAACTCTAGTTTGGCAGCAATCTCCGCCGTCGCTCCCTCAGCGAGCCTGTTGATGCGCACGAGCGGGGTGTGTCCGATCGTCTTCGTGATGTCCGAAAAAATCCTCGCCATAAAACCTCCTTACGATAGTTCTGACAACTATCTCACACGTAAAGTCAACGCATTCCTCACCACAGAGGCGCAAAGACACAGAGGGAAAAGAGAATTTTTTTCTCCTGCAAATCAGGAAAAAATGAAATACTTATCTTTCTTCTTCTCGGCGCCCTCTGCGGTAAATATTTCTCAGTTTGTTGCGTCCCTGAGCCAGTCAAGATATTCCCGGGAACCTTCGACAATCGGAAAGGCGATGATCTCCGGGACGGTGTAGCTGTGCATCTCCTTCACTTTTTTCGACAGTGCCCCGAATTTGTCCTTCGCCGTCTTCGCGATCATCAGGACTTCCGCCTCGTCTTCGATCATCCCCTTCCAGCGGTAAATGGACCGGACCCCTCTGACAATATTCACGCAGCCTGCGAGACCTGAATCAACCAGTGCGCGGGCGATCTTCGCGGCCTCCTCTTCGTTCGATGCGGTGATAAGAACAACGATGTTTTCCATGTGCATTCTCCTTATGAAAACATGTTACCATTCCTCCGACAAATAAATAGATGCATCACAGAATGATGTGTCCTTCCGGCTTGCCTGTCCCCGATGTTTGGGGGTCCGGAACCGTTTCTTGTTTCGGAAGGATTCCCGATGTTCCCCTGCGAATCGGTCGGTGCGCGGACGCGCTCCGGTTGCGGGACAAACAGCATTCAGCGCAGGGGTATCTCTTTGAACTTCCCGTCTTTCATCAGTGTGGACCTCTTACCGTTCCGGTCGGTCAGGATAATCGTGGGCCTGAAAAATACGAAGTCCTGGTGGAAGGGGGTCTTTACCATCCCCCCGAAGGAACTGTTGTCTCCCAGTGCCACATGCACCGTGCCGAGGATCTTTTCCGATTCAAGGATGTTGTCCGGTCTTTGCGCCCTCTCGTTTGTGCCGATGCCGAGTTCAGCGATGTTCCGATTCTCCGCAGACTCCTTCAGCTTTGCACCAAGGACTTCCGAAAAGGGCTCTTTTCCCTTGATCTCGGTGACAAGGCCGTCCCTCACGACCAGCGCCACCGGCGAGCGCAGTTCCCTCGTCGGGGCCCATTCAAGCACGAGTTCTCCCTGGGCGGTGCCTTCCCGCGGGGCCAGGAAGGTCTCGCCGGCGGGGAGATTGCCGAAGGAGCCTTTCCTGGTCAGTATGCCCGTGTCGGATAAGGCCTTCCTTCCTCTCTTCGAGAGCGTAAGCCGGGTGCCGTTCGGCGTTCTTATCTCGATTGTGTCGGCCTTGTTGACAATGCGCGTGACTGCGACTGTCCGCCGCGCGAGCGCCTTCCAGTCCACATTCATCGAAGCTCCGAGCATCGCGACGTCAAAAAGCGGCATGCTCGCATAACGGCAACCGCAGACTCTCGTGAGGAAGTCCCTGAACTTCGTATGGCTCGTCGAATAATTCGAGAGCGCGACCACGGCGTGCACCGAAGAGCGGCAGTACCGTTTCACGATCTCCTCTGCCTTTCTTATCTCTTCATCAGACGCCGTTTTTAAAAGGAGAGGCCCGAGGATGCGGGCGGTGTGCAACCTGTCCATGGTCTTGTTGCCGAAGGCGAGCCGCCAGAGTTCCTCGGGCGGCTCTGCGCCATGGACCGTCGTCGCGGGGAAATCGGTATAGACAACCTTCTTCGCAAAGGCCTTTCCTATTTCGGCAATGAGCAGCGCAATGTCCCCCAGCCGCTCTCTCCTGCAGAAGTCCTGGCTGCCGACGACTTCGGTCTTTCGCATCGTGTCGGTAAACACGAGCAGTCGCTCGTCCTTCCTCACGCCGAGGTTTGTCTTGAGGATCGCTCTGATCGATTCGCTTATCATCGCTTCTTAAAGTGTAATCGTTTTCTTCCGTAAGCTCAACCCACCCGGAGGGTATGCTAAACGTGCATGTCAAATTTGATATTCGCTGAAGCTTGAGACAGGGGCATTTGGTGCAGTAAAATTTATATGGGGAAGAGGCGGGAGGTGCAAGGGGATGATTTCATAGGAGTTCTAGTTATTATTCAGTGCCTTTAGAGTAGTCATCAGGGAGGCGAGGTTCATACTGCTTGCATCCAGTTTTGCTAATTCCTTCCGTGCGGTGACATCGTTGCCTAACATTTTTTGACCATAGACTCTTCTTGCGATTGCATGAAGCCTGTTATGGACCCTGCAAATTTCCCGCAATTCCTTCTCAGGGGCGTACTCGGCTGCTTCGTCGGAGCAGAGCCATTGTCCGAATTTGCATTCTTCCGGGGAAATCTCT
>DATJWU010000322.1:0-5880 GCA_035501055.1 Thermodesulfovibrionales bacterium | reverse complement strand
ACGTCGTCGATGCCGAACTCCTTCCGCTCCTCCGCAATTTGGCAGTGGAATACGATCTGAAAGAGCAGGTCCCCGAGTTCTTCCTTTATCTTTGAGGGATCGCCCTCATCAATCGCCTCCAGGACTTCATAGGTCTCCTCCACGAGAAAGGGCTTCAGCGACTCCCTCGTCTGCTCCCTGTCCCAGGGGCAGCCCTTTTCCCCCCGCAGCGCCGACATAATATCTACCAGTTTCCTGAATTCGTGCTCGGCCATGGGTGAAGTATAAAATAGACATTGACGAAAGGTAAACAGAGGGAGTTATGTTTTTCTCAGGGGCGGGGTCATCGGCCGCAGGCGAAGGGCTGGCGACGCCCGGCAGACTCTTCTCCGCAGATCGTTATTCCCGCCCTTTCATGCAGCCTTCATTGCTTCCCAGAAGGCAGGCCCGCTGAAAATCTGCAAAAGCCGCCTGCCTGTTTCCGACCCTGAGGAAGAGATCGCCGCGATGCACGTACACAACGGCCAGGTTCTCATTAAGGTGGAGCGCCCTGTCGTAGTCCAGGAAGGCCCTTTCGTTCTGCCCTGTACGCGCATAGGAATATCCGCGGTAGAAGTATGCGGCGGGATTCTTCGGATTTATCCCGACGGCCATGTCAAAATCCCGGAGGGCTCTGCCCTGCATACCCGCCCGGTCGTAAAGTATCCCGCGGTAAATAAAGACCTCATCATGAAAGGGCTCTATCTCGATCGAGGTTTCATAGTCCTCAGCCGCTTTCTCGAACTGCCCTGCCCTGTCATACGCCAATCCCCTCTTAAAATATGCCAGGCTCACCGTCCGGGGTTCTTTCTCGATAATGGAGCCCCAGAATGTAATGTCGTCCTTCCAAATCCTGATTTGTGAGACCGTCAGTAAGGTCATCGCAGAGAACAGCAAAATGACTGCGGCGACAAAGGCCTTGCGAATTACCCCACGGCGCACCAGTGAGGGCGAAATCGAGGCGGCTGCCACGCCGATGACGAGGAAGGGTCCGCAGCTCGGCAGATACATGTAGCGGTCAGCCATGGATTGTCCGCCGACCTGAAGGACGCCGAGCACCGGGATCAACGTAATAACGTAGTAGGCCCACGCCGCCATCGGCAGTTTCTCTTTTCGGGCGAGAAAAAAGCAGGCTGTCGAAATGCCCGTCACAAAGGCGATCGCCGCAAGAGACCCCGGTGACCACAGGGAAAGATCGCGCGGGTATTGATACACAGGGATCAGATGCGCCGGCCATATCACCTCCCAGGAATAGAGGGCCACGCTCCTCGCGGCAACAAGCATTCTTGTCAAGAAAGGAACGACCCCGCTCATCGCCATGGCCCCGGCAGATCGCTGCGCCTGAATCGTGAGCAGGGACGATACGACACTCAGTGCGATGAAGGGAAGTTTTTCTCCCACTGCGCAAAAAAAAGACTTTCCCGATTGAATCCTTTTGAAAGGGAACCAGTCCAAAATCAGCAGGACCGCAGGGAGGCTGACCGCCATTGGTTTACTGAGGAGCGCGAGGGTGAAAAAGCATAGAGCGTACCGCATAGCGCGCTGAGTGAAGGCAAGAGAAATCTTCGGCTTCTGCCCTGTGGCCTCTGCCCCCTGCCCATCGCCCATTGCCCTTTGCCCATTGCCCTTTGCGTAAGTTACATACATCATGATGCTGAGCAGGAAAAAAAACGCACAGAGGAGGTCTTTCCGCTCCGCAACCCACGCCACTGATTCCACATGCAGGGGATGAAGTCCGAAGAGCAGCGCGGTCACGCTGGCCGCGATTGATCTCCCCCGCCCGTCAGAAACGCCGGTGCCTTCCTCACCGCCACTCATCCGTTCCCTGTATCTCTTCAGGAGGCTGAAGGTCAGCAGTGCGACAAGAAAGGTATTCCCGGCATGAAGGACTATGTTGGTCAGGTGGTGTCCCATGGGGTTCAGTCCCCAGAGCGCATAATCCAGGGCGTGGGATATCCAGGTGAGCGGATGCCAGTTTGCCTGGTAAAAGGAGGAAAAGGCCCACCTGAAAAGAGATGGCCCCAGGGACCTGATGAAGGGATTTTCAACGACATAGGGGCCGTCATCCCAGTCGACAAAACCGTTTCTCAGCGCAAGGAGGTACACGGTGAAGGTCGCGAGTGCGACCGCGCCCGCGAGAGCGTAGTCAGCCTTTCTTCGATCCATCCTCACCGGGCCTTCTCCTTTGACCTCACCTCTGAAGTTTATCAACCCTGCAGGAATGATAGCAACCCTGACGTTGCAAAGGCATCCCGTTCGCAGACACCTCGCTTGGTATTGCCTTTCTTTTCCGATACAATGAAGACACGATGATTCACTCCCTCTACATCCACATTCCCTTCTGCCTGAAGAAGTGCATCTACTTTGACTTCCTTTCGGTGCCTTATGACGAAAAGCTCGTCCCCGGCTACATGACCGCCCTCATGAATGAGCTCGACCTCAGGAAGGAATCCGCCGGAGAGCTCAGGACTGTGTACATAGGGGGCGGAACACCCACGACGGTGCCGACTCCTGCACTGGCGGGCCTGTTGAAAAAGATAAGGGAAACCTTTACCGTCGCTGCCGATGCGGAAATAACCATCGAGGCAAATCCCGGGACAATCGACAAAGAGAAGATCCTCGCCCTCGCCGGCTCTGGAGTGAACAGGTTCAGTATCGGCGTCCAGTCCTTTGATGACGACACGTTAAAGCTGCTCGGCAGGATACACACGCTGGAGGACGTGCTCAGGGCGGTCTCGGCCATGCACCGGGCGAATGTTGGGAACCTCTCCATCGACCTCATCTACGGCATACCAGGCGAGAGCGCCGAAGACTGGACCCGCAACGTGAAAATGGCAATAGAACTTTCGCCCGAGCACATCTCTGCCTATGAGCTCACTCCCGAGGGGGGGACACCCCTATGCGACCTCCTGCAGAACGGGACGCTCGCAAAGCCCGGGGAAGAGACGATCGTCGGGATGTATTACGATGCGATTGAAAGGCTTGCTCTTGCCGGATACCGCCACTATGAAATCTCGAATTTCGCGAGGCCGGGACACGAATGCAGGCATAATCTCAACTACTGGGATCGCGGTCAATACCTCGGCATCGGCGCCGGCGCTCACAGCTTCATCGCAGACAGGAGGATAAGAAATACAAGCGACATCGGCAGATATATCGAACTGCTGAATGCAGGAGATCTTGCCATTGAGGAGAGCACCGAGATATCCTGCGAAGAGGCGATAAAGGAATTCGTCTTTCTCGGCCTGAGAAAAACCGAGGGGCTGGGCATCAGGGAGTTCAGCGAAGACCTCGGCATCGACATCGTAAAGGCTTCAGAGGATCTGATCGCAGGGGGCATGCTCATTGCTGACCATGAACATGTCAGGCTTACTACAAGAGGTCTGACAGTTTCGAACTCGATCATCGCCGAACTGCTTGAGAGACTGGAACTCAAATGAGGCCGACGGGACAATCGGGAAAGAACCGTTTTTTTATCTTTCGCGGCGACAGGCTCCTGGTGCAAACGGCCGGCAAGAGAGCGGAAATACCGGGCACCGGGGACGTCCCGGAGTTGACACCGCACCTTCAAAGAACACACTATCTCGGGACCTTCGGCGGAGCAGCCTCTTATGCAGCAGAAGTTGCTGCCGTGAAGTCCGTTCCTGAAGGGATGTCGTTTGAGGAACTGCGGCCTCTGCTCGGTCTTCTCGATGAAGAAACCTTCTCGGTCGCGGGCCGCGCCTTCCAGATCCTTTACTGGGACAAGACGCACCGGTTCTGCGGCAGGTGTGGGAGTCCGACCGAACAAAAGTCTGATGAGCGCGCCAGGGAGTGCCCGCAGTGCGGCCTTGTCGTCTATCCGGAAGTCTCCCCTGCGATCATCGTGGCAGTAACAAAGGGAAGAGAGATACTCCTCGCCCGTGCCCGACGCTTTACAGGAAATTTCTACAGCGTCCTGGCGGGTTTTGTGGAGCCCGGTGAGACCTTTGAGGAGTGCGTGGCGAGAGAAGTCATGGAGGAGGCGGGAGTGGATGTCGCACATATACGCTACTTCGGCAGCCAGCCCTGGCCCTTCCCCCACTCCTTGATGGTCGGCTTCACCGCCGATTACACAGGCGGAAGAATCACCGTAGAGGAGGCGGAGATTGTCGAGGCCCGCTGGTTTCGCGCAGATGCACTCCCCGATATCCCCCGCACCGGGACGATCGCCAGACGACTGATTGACTGGTTTATCGAAAGGTCCGAAGAAGGGGATTAGATGTCAGGAAGGTGTACTCAGCGTCTACCTCACTTCGCAGAAGGCGCATTTGAGGTACTCCGTCTCGGGCATCGAGAGAAGAATCGGATGGTCCCTGGCCTGGGACCGCATCTCGATGAGCCTCACCTGACGGCCCGCATCTCTCGCCGCCGCACCGAGCATGTCAAGGAAAGATCCCCTATCGATGTGGTAGGAGCATGACGAGGTGGCGAGCAGGCCGCCCTGCCTCAACACACGCATGGCATGCGCATTGACCTCCCGGTACGCCCTCAAGGCCTCTTTCACCTTTGTCTTCGACTTCGCGAAGGCAGGCGGATCAAGAACAATGAAATCATACGCACCCTCTTCTTCGCGCTTCCCTCTCAGGAACTCAAAGACATCGGCCTTTTCAAAGCCGCACGTTGCCGAGAGGCCGTTCCTCTCCGCGTTCTTCCTCGCAAGGGCAATTGCGGCCTCGGAATCATCGACCCCTGTCACTGTTGCTCCGCCCTTGGCGAGATGCATGCTCCAGGCACCGGCATAACAGAAGAGGTCCAGGCCTTTTCCCTCTCCCGTGAGCGCACTGAAGGCGATCCTGTTCTCACGCTGGTCGAGGAAGAAGCCCGTTTTCTGTCCTGCCATGGGATCGATCTCGAAGGACAAGGAGTCCTCTCTCATTCCAGGAAGACTTTCCAGAGTGCCTTTCACGAGCCTCTTTTCCTGCGGAAGACCCTCGAGGAGACGGGAGGGACTGTCGTTCCGCAGCACAATTAAAGAGGGCGAGAAAAGGTCATCGAGGATGCTGACGAGCACATCGGACCATCGTTCCATGCCGAAGGTGAGGATCTGGAGGGAGAGGCAGTCACCGTACTTGTCCACGATGAGCCCCGGCAGAAAATCTCCTTCACTGAATACGACTCTGAAGGAATCCGCGTCCCGCAGGAAAAGCTTCCTGTACGCCACGGCATCGAGGATCCTCTTCCTGAAAAAGTCGGCGTTTATTCGTTCCTTCTGATGCGTCAGGATCCTCACGGCGATGAGGGAGTGGGGGTTGATGTAGCCGATGCCCAGAAAGGCGTCCTTCCGGTCACGAAGCTCGACGAGGGAGCCGGCTTCGAAACCCTTCGGACTTTCCGTGAGTTCATTTGAAAAAACCCAGAGGTGGCCCGCGAGTATCCTCGATGTCCTTTGCAGTCTCGCGATTTTCATACTTACAATCATGAGCGATAGGGGCGAAAAAAGCAAATCCCGTGATTGACAAAGGGGCTTTTGTTGTAGTTAAATAAATGTCTGTGTCGGGCGGATAGCTCAGCTGGGAGAGCAATGCCCTTACAAGGCATGGGTCACAGGTTCGATCCCTGTTCCGCCTACCATTTCCCTGCCTTCGGCGCAGGGAAGCGTTTTTCGGAAGTTCTGTTTTTGGCAAAAGGCTCGTAGCTCAGGGGGAGAGCGCTACCTTGACACGGTAGAGGTCGGCGGTTCGAAACCGCCCGGGCCTACCATTGAAGAAAGATGGTTTACGCGATTCGTAAGCCATCTTTTTTGTCCCCTACTTGTCCCTGACAAGAAGCCTAGTGACCCACCATGTGTTTCCTGAAAAGAGACCATCAAGAGATGTTGCAGTACTTTTTACTGATCTTTCG
>DATJWU010000321.1:0-5491 GCA_035501055.1 Thermodesulfovibrionales bacterium | reverse complement strand
CCCGGGCAGAAGGCAGAGGTCGTGAGGAATCTCAAAGGTGAGCACAAAGTCACGGCGATGGTCGGCGACGGGATCAACGACGCGCCCGCGCTCGCCGAGGCGGACGTGGGCATCGCGATCGGCACAGGCACCGACATCGCCATCGAGGCCTCGGATATCACGCTGATAAAGGGAGATCTGAGGGGCGTCGTCGAGGCGATACGGCTCAGCAAACTCACGCTGAAGACGATCAAGCAGAACCTCTTCTGGGCCTTCTTCTACAACATTATAGGAATCCCCGTTGCGGCCGGCCTCCTCCATCCCTTCGGCGGCCCGCTTCTCAATCCGATGATCGCCTCTGCTGCCATGGCATTCAGCTCCGTATCGGTCGTGAGCAACTCCCTGAGATTGAGGAGGAAAGCCCTATGAAGGTCGTGACCGCTGAAGAGATGCGCGGGATTGACAGAAGGACGATCGAGGCATTCGGCATACCCGGCAGCGTCCTCATGGAGAGGGCCGGTGTTGCAGCGGCATCGAGGATACGGGGGCTCTTTGAAAAAAGAAAGACGATCGTGCTCTGCGGAGGAGGCAACAACGGCGGCGACGGGATCGTCGTCGCGAGGGAACTCCATAATTCAGGATGGAATGTGAAAGTGCTTCTTCTCGTACCGGAGGACAGGCTGAGCCCTGAATGTCTGCACCAGTTCGGAATAGCGAAAGAGATGGGCGTATCGCTCCAGTTCCGGACGAAGCTCACTCCCGCAGACATGCACAGCGCCATGGTCGTAGACGCGGTGTTCGGCACAGGATTGGCCAGGGACGTCGACGGAGAGACGGCATCTCTCATTTCATTCCTGAATGCATCTGCTGCTCCTGTCGTGAGTATAGATATCCCGTCGGGCATTTCCTCCGACACCGGCCAGGTGCTCGGTACTGCGGTGAGGGCCGACTATACCGTGACCTTCGGACTCCCCAAAAGGGGTCATCTCCTCCATCCCGGGGCAGAATACGCGGGGAAACTCTTCATCGAAGACATCGGCTTTCCTGAAAGTCTTCTCACCTCACCCGATCTTCCGGTCGAGGCGCCCGAGAAAAAGTGGATCGCCTCGCTTGTCCCGGAGAGGCCGACTTATTCGCATAAGGGGGACTACGGCCATGTCCTTGTAATCGCCGGATCGAGGGGCAAAACAGGCGCCGCCCTTATGGCATCGCGCGCCTGCCTGAGGACCGGCGCAGGACTCGTCACGATCGGCATACCTGAATCGCTTATGGACGTATACCAGTCACGGGTGACGGAAGAGATGACCCTCCCACTCCCCGACACCGGTGAAGGGACCCTGTCGGCGGCCGCTGCCGATACGATCCTTGCCTTCACGGCGGAAAGGGCAGACGTCCTCTGTATCGGGCCGGGAATAGGGGTCTCCGACGAAACCCGTCGGTTGATCGCATCAATCGTCGGATCCTCACGGGCCCCTGTAGTGATCGATGCCGACGGACTGAACTCCCTCGCCCTCAGCGGGACGAAGGCAGGCGGCGCAGGAGAGATCCTGAAGAAGGCTGCCGCCCCGCTCATCCTCACGCCCCATCCCGGAGAAATGGCGAGACTCCTCAAGAATTCGCGGAGCAGGGATCAAATAGAAAAGGACAGGCTCGGCACCGCCCTCTCCTTTTCTGAAGAGACAGGCGTCTGTCTGGTGCTCAAGGGAGTGCCGACGATTATCGCCGATCCTGACGGAAAGGCATACCTCAACCCCACAGGCAATCCCGGAATGGCCACCGCCGGCTCGGGCGATGTCCTCACCGGCATGATATCCGCCCTTCTTGCCCAGCACCTGAGCCCTGACCGCGCCGCAATCCTCGGCGTCTATCTCCACGGTCTTGCCGGCGATATCGCCGCCTCGGAAAAAGGACCGCATTCCCTCGTGGCTTCGGACATAATCGACGCGCTGCCTGCTGCATTCAGGGATATGAAACTTGGAACACCTGATCTTTCCTGAACTCTTCAGCAGCGAGGTGAAGGCCTTCTTTACCGGTAAAGTTCCCGGTGACGATCTCGAACGGATCGCAGAGGTCGCCTCTGTGGACACGCGTAAGATCTATCTGCCGGTGCAGCGCCACACCGGCACGGTGCATGTCGTTGATGCGGATCTCGAACCTGCGATAGCCGATGCGGTCATCACCAGGAACAGAGGCATCCTCATCGGCGTCCGGACCGCAGACTGCGTGCCGATCCTTATCCATGACAGGACCACTCACGTCATCGGCGCGGTCCACGCCGGCTGGAGAGGGACCGCTGCGGCAATCCTGAAGAACACACTGCGGACAATGAAGGACCGCTTTCTCTCATCACCCCTGAATATCGTGATCGCGATCGGCCCCGCCGTCCGCTCATCCTGCTACGACGTGGGCTATGAGGTGGTGGAGTCGGTGCAGAAGGCGACGGGTGAAGGTGACTATGTGACCGTGGTCGGTGAGAAGTGTTTTATCGATCTCCAGACCGCAAACAGATATCAGGCGCTGTCCATGGGCGTTCCGGAAGAACATCTCTGGATTTCGGAGGACTGCACCTCCTGCCTTCCCGACAGGTATTTCTCCTATCGCTTTTCAAAAGGCTCTACAGGCAAACAGGGGGCTTTTATAAAGCTTGTCTGATTTCAGAAACCATTACAAATCTTCCCTTGAGGATTTACGCGAGGCACGCCCCTCGATATTCCTGGCGGCGCTCCTCTTCATCGCGGGGATCGGCCTGGGTCTGGCACATCCGGAATGGTCTCAGGAGGGACTTTCCTCAATGAAGCACTTCGCGGGTCATCTGCCCGATAAGAGCATGCCTGCACTCATCGCCGTGATCTTCCTCAAGAACGTTCTCGCGGCAGTGCTCTCGGTGGTATCGGGCCCGCTCCTGGGAATCCTCTCCTTCTTCGCCGCGATCGTCAATGGTCTCTTGCTCGGCGCCGTGTTCTCCTATGCCGCGCACACGCACAGGACCGCGGTGACCGACGTCATAATACCGCTCCTTCCCCACGGTCTTTTCGAACTGCCTGCAATGTTCATGGCCTGGGGTCTCGGCATATGGCAAGGCATATGGTTCTTCGAGAAAAACAGAACCGGCACACTTCGCGAGAGAAGGAACAAGTCCCTCAGTGCCCTCCTTCTCATTATCGTGCCGCTCCTGCTCGTCGCCGCGATAATCGAAGGAACAGGCATAGATGCCACTCGTGCGGTGAGGGAAGCCCCCCGCAGCGCAGCCAGCCCTGCCCCTCACTTGCACCAGGTAAGTTGTGTGCACTCCAGCGGGGACCCCGTCCCTTTCATGCACCTGTCGTTTGCCGGAACGGAACAATTGTCCTTGCCCGAGTTTTGTGCGTCAAAGGAATGAACGCAGCACCGGACCTCGCCGGATCCTGCACTTTTCGGGGCACAACAGTCCTGCACATCGGTACAGTCATCGAAGGCCCCCTGTTCGACATCTTCATTCGCCGCGCAGACTGCCTTGCAGGTACCGCCCATGGACGCACAGTGCTCGCCGGCGTAAACCACCCCCGGAAGCAGGAGAAGAAGCAATAACCATCTCATACGATTCATACATTCACCCCTTCAACGGATTTCATCGGGAACTCTTTTCTCTTCCACCATTATATCCTGATCCAGATGATTCTCACATGTTGCGGGAGGTGTCCGGACGGAAAGCAAGATCCAGAGTTATTGGCCGGTCCGCAAGTGCGGACCGTATGCCTTCGCCTGGAACGGCTGTAATAAGAAAGACTACAAGAGACTTGCGGAAGGGAGCTATTATCTTGCTGAGAGACGGATGCCTCCCGCATGAGACAGCCTATGCATGAATCATGCGTGCTGATATCTTATCCCCAAACCGATTGCGGGAGCATGGCGGGAAGGAGTATGATAGAGGAAAATACGCGGGAGGAGAGGACCGACTATGATCAACGCTATTATCCTACGTTTACTTATGTGGCTCCCTGCTCCCCTCGTCCAGGAGACCTTTCGCGGATTCGACACCTTTGAAGAACGGATGCGGAAAGGCATCTCCTCATACCTGCTTCTCTTCCTTTTGCCGCTTGCCTACCTTGCTTACCTCGTCATCCGGTTTGTCTACAACGCCACGCTCGGCAAAAGAGGACGCACGTCAATGCGCGAGGATTTCAGGAACGATGCCCTGAAACATGAAAAGGCAGGAGAATTCGTGTCTGCGGCGTTCATTTATGAGAAGAACCTCAACGACTTCGAAAAGGCCGCGTCTCTCTACGAAAGGGGCGGGGATTTTGGACGAGCCGCCCTCGTCTACCAGATGCTCGGAAACGCCGACAAGGAAAAAGAGATGTACATGCAGACCGGAGACCTTGTGAATGCCGCGGAAATATCCTTCAGACAGGGAGAACCCGAAGAAGCGGCAAGGCTCTACGAGCAGGCCGGAAAGAAAGTTGACGCGGCCATGTCCCTTGAGCACGCAGGGAGGAAACTGGCCGCGGTGAGATTATACAGGGAGGCGGGAGAATACAGGAAGGCCGCGGTCCTGCTCCAGGAAGAAGGCAGAGACAAGGACGCCGCGGACATGTTTGCCATATCCCTCTCCGGAAGCACTCCCGACGCGTCAAATCTTGACGACTTCTACACCTGCGGTCTCATGTTCGAGAAGGCAGGCAACAAGGACAAGGCCTCAGAAATATTCTCTGCCATCCGTGCGGTGGACCCGGACTTTCGTGATGTGCGGGAGAGAGTGAAAGACCTCCCTCCTGAGCCAACGCAGGAAGAAAGCCCCTCCGTGAAAGGGCGGACGACCCTGAGAAAGATCATGCGGGGCGGCAGGATCGAGCCCAAACAGAGCATGAGGCTTTGGGTGCAAATCCTGAAGGCACTCTCCGAAGCCCATCGTGGAGGATGGTCCTGCGGCAGTCTCTGCCCTGAGGGAATCGTCCTCAATGCTGACCATACCGTCACCCTCCTTGCGATGACGCCTGCGGAGAAGTACAGAGCGCCTGAAACAAAGAGGGGTGCGGAACCGGACGTGAGAGCAGATATCTATTCGGTGGGGGTCATCCTTTTCGAGATGCTGACCGCAATCCCCGAGCGCGCAGGTTCTCAAAGGGCAGACGAGCTTGCAGAAGACGTCCCGGAATGGCTCGACGCGATGCTCGTGAAATGTCTCCGCAAGGTCAGGGAGGACCGGTATCAAAGCATAGAGGAGATTTTTCAGGACCTGAAGGCATTGTCGAAAGGGAAGTGAAGCCGCCTCAAGGCAGTGTGAGACGGACAAACGTGCCGATCTCACATCGCTCGCAAATTAACCTTACCCGCAGGCACTGTAACCTTCGGCCAAGGGAGGCGTGGCGAGAAGCCTCGTATCGCGATACCTTAAAGGGCGGCAGGCAGCAGCTTTTCTTACTCAACACGGAATATCACTCACCGCAAGGCGCAGGGATGCCTCCTCTTGGGAATGTCATCGCATGTACAAGGGTTCGAACCATGCCTCCCTTGCAGGTTCAACGCCGTGACG
>DATJWU010000320.1:0-7457 GCA_035501055.1 Thermodesulfovibrionales bacterium | reverse complement strand
TGACAAGGACGAGAAGAAGATACGGTCCCTGAAGAAGGGCATCGTGCCCTTTTATGAGCCCGGGCTTGAAGACCTCGTAAAAAGGAATGTGAAGCAGGGCAGGCTTAGATTTACGACGAAGATTGCAGATGCGGTGGAATCGTCTCTCGTCGTATTCATCGCCGTCGGGACGCCTCCGCGGGGAGACGGTTCAGCGGACATGAGGTACGTCGATGAGGTGGCGAAGGAACTAGCCCGTACCATCGACGGCTATAAGGTGATCGTCACCAAGAGCACCGTCCCTGTCGGAACGGGCAGGAGGTTGGAGCGGATCATCACGAAAAACCTCAAGGGACAGGGTAGTGTTGACGTAGTCTCGAACCCCGAGTT
Organism: Thermodesulfovibrionales bacterium; assembly: GCA_035501055.1. Taxonomy (GTDB): domain Bacteria; phylum Nitrospirota; class Thermodesulfovibrionia; order Thermodesulfovibrionales; family UBA9159; genus DATJWU01. Next base: position 7,088 of record DATJWU010000320.1, on the reverse strand, counting down.
CCTCAGGGAAGGCGCCGCGATCGAGGACTTCATGAGACCGAACCGCATCGTCCTCGGCACGGACAGCCAGCAGGCGGTCGCGATCATGAAGGACCTCTATAAGCCGCTTTACCTCATCGAAACGCCTTTTGTGATCACAAACATCGAGACTGCGGAACTGATAAAATATGCGGCGAACTCATTTCTCGCCACGAAGATATCGTTTATCAACGAGATGGCAGGTCTCTGTGAGAAGGTCGGCGCAGATGTGAATATGGTGGCCAAGGGCATAGGACTGGACCAGAGGATAGGACCGAAGTTTCTCCATGCCGGACCCGGCTTCGGCGGCTCCTGCTTTCCGAAGGATACAAAAGCGCTTATCAGGATCGGGGAAGAACACGCCGTTGAACTCGGGATCATAAAGGCTGCGGTGCACGCGAATGAGAACCAGAAGAAATCCGCCTTTGACAGAATAAAGGAGGGCACCGGCGGGCTGAAGGGAAAGGTGATTGCCGTGCTCGGGTTGTCCTTCAAGCCGAATACCGATGACCTCAGGGATGCGCCTTCACTCTCCATTATCGGAGGGCTTCTGAAAGAAAAAGCAAAGGTGAAGGCCTATGACCCCGCAGCCATGGACCTTGCCAGGGGCCTGTTTCCATCGGTCACCTATTGCAGAGATTCCTACGCTGCGGCGAAAGGAGCGGATGCGCTCGTGATCGTCACCGAATGGAACCAGTTCAGAAACCTCGACCTCGAACGAGTGAAAAAGATTCTGCGGCAGCCGCGTTTCTTTGACCTCAGGAACATCTACGACCCCGGAAAGATGAAAAGGCTCGGCTTCGAGTACTTCTGCACAGGCAGACCGCGGACAGATAAAGGTAAGGGTTAAGGTTTAGGTCAAGAGGCGGTGGCGGTAACAGGAAGTCCTTTACCTTTACCTTTACCTCTGCCTTTACCTTAACCGTGCCGCTGGTTTATAATTATTACGGGCGGGCGATTAGCTCAGTGGGAGAGCGCTCCCTTCACACGGGAGAGGTCGGTGGTTCGAAACCACTATCGCCTACCATTTCTTTTTTTCCTGCGTTAATGGGACAACCCGACACCTCTTTGCTTTATTCATCGAAAATTATTATTATAAAAGAGCGGTTTCCCCTTGAAGCGGATGCCCTTCACTGGCCTGAAGATACACGATTATTTCGATAAAGGAGAGGATTCTATGAGTGTTGCTGTGAGGAACGAAAAGCTCAACCGCTGGATCAAAGAGGTGGCGGAGATGTGCCTGCCCGACACGGTGTATGTGTGCGACGGGTCCAGGGAGGAATATGACCTCATGATGGCCAAGATGCTCGCGAACGGGAGCGCGATTCCCCTCAGGAAACGGTCCAACAGTTTCCTTTTCCGGTCTGATCCAAGCGACGTCGCCCGTGTTGAGGACCGTACTTACATCAGCACCTCTTCAAGGGATGAAGCAGGTCCGACAAACAATTGGGTGGATCCGCATGAACTCAAGGCCACCATGGCAAGGCTTTATAAAGGCTGCATGAAAGGCCGTACGATGTACGTGATCCCCTTTTCGATGGGGCCGATCGGCTCCCCCATATCAAAGATAGGGGTCGAGATCTCCGACAGTCCCTACGTAGTCTGCAACATGCACCTCATGACCCGTGTAAGTTCCAGGGTGCTCGAACTCCTCAACACAGGCGAGGATTTCATACCCTGCCTCCATTCGATCGGCGCCCCGCTTGCGCCCGGGCAGTCGGACGTGCAGTGGCCCTGTGCTCCGATTGAGCAGAAATACATAAGCCATTTCCCTGAGGAGAACCTGATCTGGTCATACGGTTCGGGCTACGGCGGCAACGCCCTGCTCGGGAAGAAATGCCTCGCGCTGCGCATAGCCTCTGCCATGGCGAGGAGAGAGGGCTGGATGGCTGAACATATGCTCATCCTCCGGCTCACCAGTCCGGAAGGAAAACGGTATCACATTGCCGCTGCCTTTCCTTCCGCCTGCGGCAAGACAAACCTGGCCATGATGCAGCCCTCCCTTAAGGGATGGACCTGCGAGTGCATCGGCGATGATATCGCGTGGATGAAGATCGGCGCTGACGGCCGCCTCCATGCCATCAACCCCGAAAGCGGCTTCTTTGGTGTGGCCCCAGGGACCTCCTATGACACAAACCCCATGGCAATGGATACGCTCAGGGAAAATGTCATTTTTACCAACTGCGCGCTGACCGACGACGGCGATGTATGGTGGGAAGGAATGACCGACGACGTACCCTCTCATGCGATCGACTGGAAAGGACGGGACTGGACTCCCGAGAGCAGGGCTGATGCCGCCCATCCGAATGCGCGCTTTACCGCACCTGCATCCCAATGCCCGGCGATATGTAAAGACTGGGAAGACCCTGAGGGGGTCCCGATCGATATCTTCATATTCGGCGGCCGCCGCAGCACCGTCGTCCCGCTGGTCTATGAAGCCTTCTCATGGGAACACGGCGTCTTCCTCGGCGCCACCGCGGCCTCCGAAACCACCTCCGCCAACATAGGCGCCGTGGGCAACCTCAGGAGAGACCCCTTTGCCATGAAGCCCTTCTGCGGCTACCACATGGGCGATTACTTCCGCCACTGGCTCACGATGGGCGAAAGGCTCGGCAGCAAAGCGCCGAAGATCTTCTACGTGAACTGGTTCAGGAAGAACCATGACGGGAGGTTCCTCTGGCCCGGTTTCAGCGACAACAGCAGAGTGCTTAAATGGATGTGCGACCGTATCGACGGCAGAGTGGGGGCGCTGACGTCACCGATCGGCCTTCTGCCTCAGGAAGGGGACCTTGACGTCTCCGGTCTCACCGTGGCGCCCGAGAAGATGAAAGAACTGATGCAGGTAGACGCCGGAGAATGGCGTGCAGAGATACCGGACATCGAAGCGCATTTTGAGACCTTTGGCGGCCGCCTGCCCGAAAGTCTGAAGGTCCAGCTCAAGGGGCTCAGGGAGCGCCTTGGATGAGCTCCTGCTGACCGGACTGCGCAGGGGGTGCTGAGGCGTGGAAAAGGTGACCTCAAAGAAAGGGCTCGTCAACGTCCTGGGGGTCGTGTACCTCCATACAAAGACGAGTGACGGCGGAGATCTCTATCTCACGCGCTTCGCCGAGAAATACCAGGAGCATCTCGCGGTAGAGAACTGGTACGAACCCGCCTGGTTCAACACGCACAAGGTTCGGCTTATCGGCACGAGTTCCGTCTACAAAGTCCCCACAAAGGAGGTCGCCGGGAAAAGCCTCACCCTTGTGGTAAAGAACTGCCGCGTCGGAGAAGACGTGCCGATCGACACCCACACCCTCCAGGAGTTCTGCGATGCGGAGTTCAACAGCCCCTGGGAAGAATTCTCACTCGTCATGGAACTCATGGACAATCTCTACGGTCCGAAAGAGAAGAAGGTGAATACCCAGCTGCCGATGGCGATCTATGTCCCTCCCGAAAAGATGCAGGCATGGCAGAGCGGAAGGTCCCGGACCAGGATCAACCGCATCAGGGCGAAACATCCGGGTATCGATCTCGACATCCTCAAGCAATACAAACTCATCTATGAATGGATAGAAGGCAATAATCTGAAAGAGGTCTTCGCGCACATCGACATCAATCATGACGAGCTCGTGAACCACCTCACGACGATCAATTACAAGGCGCTCGGGGATCTCGGCCGGAAGGGATACCTTATGGCCGATATGAAACCCGAGCACATCATCATCAGCGATGCAGACACCGCACACGTGAAAGAGATCGTCTCAGGCCAAAAAACAGACGACCCCAGGGAGCAGGTGAACCTTGTGTACGGGTTGGTCAGTGACGGCGCGTATTCGTTAATCGACTATGAACTGCTTCTGCGCACTCCGGAACACGATGAGGAAGTAAAGAACTCGAGAAGATTTTCCTATCTCGACGATCAGAAACACCGCTTCGAACCGACCCCCTTGCCTGCCCATCTGTCCTATGCGGAGATACTCGGGGTACCCTACCTCTATGGGCATGCCGAGAGCACCGGCGGCCGCCTGTGGGTGGTGGGCAAGAACGCACACCTGTTCGACTACTTCCTCCCCGAGCGGTGGAGAAAGACCCCGTCGCTGAAACTCTCCGACACCAAGGAGGTCTTCTACACGATCACGAAAGACAATATCCATCTCGTCTGGGAGACCTCACGGGTCGGCGAGATGCCGGTCGGGGACGAGGAAGGCTCCCGCGATCCCAAAGTCCGCCAATACGGCATAAACAGCCCTTTCGAGGAATTCGCCCTAGCCCATACCCTGAACCGGCTTGGGATCCCCACGGTCTATGTGCGGGCGATCTATATGACCGGAAGCTCGAAGATCGAGATGTCGACCGATCCGAGGAAATACGAATCTCACAGGGCCATCCTTGATCCCGAAGGGAATCCTGTCCTTCAGGAGAACCATAACTACATCACGATCCGTGGCTATTATAACGGTCCCGACCAGTGGGTCGCAGAGCACAGGGACTCTCTCTACACCCCCCTTGACCTGTCAAAAGCACTTTACAGGGGAGTCATTAATGAGGTACAGTGCGAAAAGTTTCTCGATGAGGTAAAGAGAAAATTAGAGGCCTGCGGTTATGATGGGTCATCACTAAAGGCCAACGACCTCCTGGTGGCCGTAGATGACGCCGGGGAAATGATGAGAACCGACTCGGGTGAGCCTCAGGTGCTCATCTGTAATTTCGAACTCATATGGAAGATATCCGGCGCCTCGTCGCCGGAAAGCCTGTCCTCTCCCATCCCTGCAGACGCCATATCCACATCTCAGAAACAGATTGCATCCTGAGACATTCCATCCCGAGACCTCCCGCGATACGGATGAATCATATGGATTCGATGTGTCTGTCTCTGTTTCACGCGCCTGTTCAGGTATGAACTTTTCCGCACACACTAAGCGGGGTTTCGCGTAATCCGCTCCTCAGCCGCGTACGCCTTCAAAAGTGAAATCCTTTAGAAATAAGGTCTTTATCTTCTTCGCGCGGTGGCATCCGCCTTGCTATATGAATAGACGGCGCTTCGCACGGGAGAGGAAGTAAAGCGGGAAGGACAGGAATTCGGGGGCAGCACGGGAGAAAAGACTCTGTCAGGCTCGCGAAAAACAGCATACCCCAAGGGCATGCTGTTTTTTTGTGCGATAACAATAATTCCGCGCGTGCATCCCTTTAGCCCCAATCATACATTCAATTCTCGTCAGCAGGGACAGGGATGACTGAAAAGTCTTTTTGCAGCGACACCTCATTCATGCCATGATGAAATTCTTGAGGTGAATATGAGCATGCACTCACGTCTGGAGAATTTCACCATGGCATCCGATAAAATCATGTCGAAATCAAAAAGAATTTGAAGGCATTCATGTCCCTGCTTAATGCACCTTCCGATCGGCAGTGTTTTTCAAAGTGCATGAAGACGATATGAGCTGTACAGATAGCTCACGCAACGGGTGTACATTATGTTCCTAGAACATTCCGAGAAGCGTGAGGAAGAAATTTACCAGGGGCAGCACGAAGTAATCGGCGATGTGCGTCATGATAAGGAGGATCACGATGAGGAAGCCGAAGGGTTCTATCCTGCTGAAGGACATCGCCTGCCGGTGGGGCAGAAGCCCGGTGAGAACCCTCCCTCCGTCGAGAGGCGGAATGGGAATGAGGTTGAAGGACGCAAGGACAACGTTCACGATTACGCTCGCTTTGAGCATCATGGCTGCAGGGACCAGGGCCTTTTCCGCAACGCCCGCGGGGAGAAAAGAGACCGATGGCACCACGACAAACTTCAGGATCAGCATACTCACCAGTGCAAGAAGGATATTCATCGCCGGTCCCCCGATCGCCGAAAGGGCCATGCCCTTCCTCGGGTTCTCGAAGTTCATCGGGTTGATCGGGACAGGTTTTGCGTAACCGAAGACGAACTGACCATTCGTAAACACGAGAAGCATGAGAGGCATAAGGATAGTGCCGAAGGGATCGATATGCGCGAGGGGGTTCAGGGTAAGCCTCCCCATCATCTTTGCCGTGGGATCGCCGAGTTTGTTCGCAATCAGGCCGTGGGACACTTCATGGAAGGTGATCGCGATCAGGACAGGCAGCGCGGATATGGCGAGTTGCCTTACGATCCCCGGGATATCCATACCGTTCATTGAGGCACCGTTCGAAATGCGGCTTGCCGGTTCATGCCTCACATTATGTCAGATCGGCTGAAAAAAGGTAAAGCGAAGGGCGGGACACCATGTCTTCACATTTCTTGTCATTCCGGCGGTGTGTCGAGCCGGAATCCAGGTTTTGGCTTTAAAGACTGGATGCCGGATTAAGAACCTCCGGCATGACGGATAAAGAATACAAGCCGTAAATACTACTAACTGATAATGGAAGGCTTCGATCCGTGCCTGTCTTTCGACTACCCCATGGACAATGTTATCGCTGCTCGATGGAATAGCCCTTCTGTCTGAGGAGTGCAATGATCCCCTTCTCCCCGACGAGGTGTCCTGCGCCGACGATGACAAATGCGGTCTCCTTCGCGCGCAGCAGGTTTTCAATTCTTGTGGTCATCTCCCTGTTTCTCGCATAGAGCAGCTTCTCATTGAGTGACGCCGTCTTCTTCCCCTCCGCTCCGTCTTTCGCCACGAGCCTCTCGATTCCCTTCATGTCGCCCGAGTTCCATGCCCTCATGAGCGCGTCGGTGTCTTTTTCGATGCTCTTCAGATCGTTCAGCGTGCGGATCAGAAACAGCTCCTGTTCGCTGTCGCTGAACCCCGACAGGAGGGCGATCTGCGCATCAACGCTCTCGAGTTCGACGATTTTCTTCTTCCCCTGCGCCTTCGTCAGAAAGTGCATGTCCGTACCGTAGGAAGGGTCGAAGCCGAGGCCTGCGAGCTTCAGGGCGGTGAGGGTCAGTGCAATGAACCACGGTCTCTGTCTGTCCAGCAGTTGCGGTGGAAGGCCCAATGCGGCCGCTTCCTTCGTGACCGCCTCGTAGGTCTCTTTCGACACATGATTTTCAAGGCCTTCGCCTTCGGGGTAGAGGACCCGCTCCACTAATGTCATGACATCGATGCGCCCCGGATCATTGA
>DATJWU010000319.1:0-4475 GCA_035501055.1 Thermodesulfovibrionales bacterium | reverse complement strand
CCTGTCTCGCAGGGTTCTGGCCGAGACCGGCGGAAATCACGTTGCCCATAATCACCTCGTCCACATCTCCCGGGGCAACCCCTGCCCTCGCGAGCGCTTCCCTGATGACGATTGAGCCGAGGACTGGTGCAGAGACTTCTCTGAGTCCGCGACCGTATTTTCCCACGGCTGTTCTCGCGGCACCGACGATAACCGGTTTATCTTTCATGGATGACCACCTGCCTCCTTCGGGAGATCTGCACGCTCCCTGTTTCTGCTCTCATTCTATCGGCGAGTTCCCGCATCGTCAAGTTCAGGGAAAGGGATTGATGCGGCCCCGCGCCGTGCTCCCTGGTCCTGCGCCGTATTTACCCGCCCCTGTTTCTTGTGGTATTCTCTTAACAGGCTTTTACCGAGGGATAGAGCGATGGCCTTTACCGGAGATCTGGAGCACCTGCACATAGTCGACATTATCCAGCTGCTCAACACGACGCGGAAATCCGGCACGTTTTCCGTGAGGGGAAGCAGGGGTGAAAGCCGGCTCATCTTCAGCAACGGCTCTCTTGTCGGCGCGAGTCACCTGAACAACAAGGTCTGCATCGGCGGCGTCCTGATCGGAATGCACGCCTTAGCCCCCGACGATCTCAAGAAGGCCCTGGAGATCCAGAAAAAAGCGGGCAAAGACCGCAAGCCCCTGATCGCCACACTCATCGGCCTCGGCAAGCTGGGACGCGACGACGCGGCAAAGGGTTTGAAGAAGCTGATCGAGATAACCCTGGTCGAATTGATCGGCTGGACCTCCGGGACGTTCACCCTTGATACCGACGCGATCGTGGTCTCACCCGAATGCCGTTATCCCCTCAGCAGGATGGAACAGGAGGTAAACCTCGACGCCCAAATGGTTCTGATGGATTCCCTGCGCATTTTTGACGAACGGGAGCGTGACCGCCAGGCCGGGAAGACCGTCCCCTCCGATGAAGAAATGTTTGGCGGAATGAGTTCCCCGGCAGGGATGGAGGAGAATCGGGAGCGCACGCCGGTCATTACGGCCGACGACCTCGGACTGGAAGCGCTTGACCGGCTTGAGCGGAAGATACCGGAGATTCTGCCGGAGCATGAGATATTTGATCCTGCCGAGATGCACCGCCAGAAGATGCGGGAGATCATGGAGGGCTTTTCTGCGGAAGAGCAGGAGACCCTGGTCTCTTTTCTTGAAGGGGCCAGGACACCCCGCAGCGCCCGGGGCGGGGCGGGAAGGCAGGATGGCCGCACAGGGGGTCTTATCCTGTGCAGCGATGATGAGCTCATGAAACATTCGGTGATGACCGTGTGCAAGGCCGACGACCTCCTCGTCTTTGCGACGGACGGCGAAGAGGACCTCTATCACCTTCTTGATCAGTGCCTCAGAATGAAGGTACTTCCTGTCGTGGTGTTTGATAACCCCGAGACGTCTGAGAGGATACTTTCCAGGGAAAAGATCGTCAGTCTGCGGCAGCAGATGAGGGAACGGCATCCCGGGGTTTCGATCATCCAGCTGGCCTCTTTGCCTGATTACTCGTTTATGCTGCGGTCTTTTCATGACGGCGTTCGCGCAGTGTTCCCGAAGCCCTCAAAGGCGGCAGGGAGAACCACCTTCGTTCAGGATACGATCCGGTTTCTTGAGAGCTTCAAATCGTACATCAGAGACTTTTTTCGGGAGCAGCAGGACATTGCGGCGATGAACGGGCAGGCGGGCACGCTCAGGGAGAAGATCGCCTCACTTCGTGACCTTCGTGAGCCCTCTGCGGTTTCTCTTGCGCTTCTTCAGTATGTGTCCGAAACCTTTGAAAGGTCCGTGAGCTTTATTGTCCGTCCCTCGGAGCTCGCCGGAGAAAAGTCTCTGGGGGTGTATGCAGGGAAGGAACAGGGACCGCTCCCTGCGGCGGGGCTGAAGATTCCCCTGACGAGGCCGTCGGTCTTCCGTGAAGCGATGGAGAAGGGAAGGCTCTTTTACGGGGAGACTGATGATGAGGTCCTCAGGGAGCATCTCTTCGGGCAGATCGGCGCGCCTCTGAGGCGGACGATAATCCTCCTCCCCATGAAGAGCCGCGGGAAGACCGTAATGGTGATCTATGGCGATTTCGGCAAGAGCGATGTCTCGCCGGCGCAGAAAGACTCACTGGCGATCCTGGCGGATCAGGCAGGCCTCGTGGCCGAAAACGCCTTTTACCGCAGAATCTTGAATAAGCCGGCCGTAAAATGACAGGCCTTCACACCTGCCGGGCATTTTGCATAATCGTGGAAAGGAACTGAATATGGACATTGCCACCTTGACGCAAATTCTTGAAATCGCGTTTGAAAAGAGGGTCTCGGATATTCATTTTGAAGTGGACAATCCTCCGATGTTCAGGGCCCGCGGACATTTGATCCGTTCGAAGCTCAGTACCCTGACGAAGAATGATACGGAGTTTATCGCATCCACCGTGATGGATCAGCACGGGCGTGAGCTGCCCGAAGGCCTCACGGAATTCGACACTTCCTATACGCTGCCCGATGTGGGCAGGTTCCGCGTAAGCATCTTCCGTCAGCGGGGCAACATCGGCATCGTGATGCGTGTCATCCCCCACCACGTCGGAAACTTCCTCGAACTGAACCTGCCCGCGGTACTGGGGAACATCGTGAAGGCCCCGAACGGTCTGATCCTTGTCTGCGGCCCCACGGGCAACGGCAAATCCACGACCCTTGCGTCGATGCTGCGCTTCGTCAATGACAATTTCAACTACAACGTGATTACCATCGAGGATCCCATCGAGTTTATTTTTCCCTCCAGTCAGAGCTGTATCATCCAACGAGAACTCGGCATCGATACGCAGAGTTTCGGCGGCGCCCTGAAGGCGGCGATGCGTATGGACCCTGACGTCATCATGGTCGGAGAACTCCGCGACCTCGAGACTATCGACGCATGCATCAAGGCCGCCGAGACAGGGCACCTTGTCCTCTCAACGCTTCACACGCATAGTGCGGCCTCGACAATAAACCGCATCGTGGGGTACTATCCGCACCAGGTCCAGGAGAATGTCCGGCACAGGCTGGCGGAGGTGCTCGTCGCCACCGTCTCTCTGCGGCTCGTGCGGGGAAAGGGCGGCGAACGGATCCTGCCTGCGGCAGAGGTGATGTATGCCACCTCCACCATCAAGGCATGCATCCGGGAAGGGCAGCTCGATGAAATCGAGCACCACATCGAAAAAGGACGGGATGAATACCAGATGCAGACCATGGACCAGCATCTGATCCAGCTCTGCAGGCAGGATGTCATCACTCTTGATGAAGCGAAGAGGATTTCCCGTTCGGGCGATCTGGAACGAAAGCTGATGTATTACTGAGGGGAAGCGCCGGAAATGGACTTTGCGTTTCGTGAGGAGCAGGAGCGTTTCAGAAGGTCGGTCAGGGATTTCTGTGAAGAGAGGATAGCCCCCGCAGCCGGTGATATCGACGGGGAGGGCGAAATACCACGCGAACTACTGGGCGAAATGGGATCGCGGGGCCTGCTCGGCATTACCGTTTCAAAGGAATACGGAGGCGCCGGGTCGGATTTCACGACCGCGGCGATCGCTGCGGAGGAAATAGCCAGGGCTGATATGAGCATGGCCACCGCAGTCTATTACCTCGTGGAGGCAGGCTGGGGCTTCCTGCTCGAACGCTACGGGACGAGAAGAGCAAAGGAGGAGATTTTGCCCGGGGTCGTGAAGGGCGAGACTTTTCTCGGCATTGCGTCGACAGAGGCTACCGGCGGTTCGGATGTCGCCGCAATCGCAACGACGATGGAGAAAAGTGAGAAGGCGCTCGTGGTGAACGGCGCAAAGGCATACATAAGCGGTGTCAGGGAGGCCGCCCTTCACGGAGGCGGCTTTGTGACGGTCGTGAAGACCGACCCGTCGCTCGCGCATAAAGGACTTTCCCTCTGTTATCTCCCGGTAAAAGACCGGCCCGGGGTACGTGTGAGCACAAGCAGACAGATGGGGAGGGAGGGGATATCGAACGGGTTCATACAGATCGACCACGCAGAGATACCGGCTCATTATCTGATCGGGGAGTGGGGCAGGGGATTCCATTATGCGATGGAGGGCTTCAACTGCGCGCGGACGCTTGTTGCAGCGGCGTGCGTCGGCGCAGCGGGGAAGGCCCTGGAATCAGGCATCAACCGCATACAAGAAAGAAAGGCCTTCGGGTCTCCCCTCTCGGCCCACGAAGGGATCCAGTTCCAGCTGGCGGAGATGTATACGAGACTCGAATCCGCGCGGCTCCTCGTTTATAAGGCCGCATGGATGCTTGACAGGATGTACGCGGAAGGGAGACCCGGCCTTGAAATGAATGCGGCGGTGGCCGCGGCGAAGCTCACCGCGCCGACCGTCGCCTTCGACATTATCAAAGAGGTCATCGCCTGGCACGGTGCGTACGGGTACACAAAGGAGGCAGGCCTCGAGAGAGGGCTGAGGGGCGTTGCGTCGTATATCGCG
>DATJWU010000318.1:0-3322 GCA_035501055.1 Thermodesulfovibrionales bacterium | reverse complement strand
CAGGGTGCGTCCCCGGCATGGACCACAGCGGTCTGTAACATAAAAATCCCGCCGTGGGGCATGGCGTCCCGCGCGTTCGTGCAGAGGTTCATCAGAACCTGTTCAATCTGAAGGGCATCTCCTTTAATCACAAGCCTCTCGGGAGAAAGAATTGTCCTCACCTCAATTGTATCACCTGCGAGCCCATCAAGCACCGGCGTCAGTTTCCTGATGACTTTGTTCACGTCGACGGTGCTGAAACGCACGATCTGCGTCTGGCTGAAGGTGAGCAGCCCCTGAATAAGGCTTTTCAGTTTTGCCAGAGATGTACTGATCTGCTCGGCATAGTGCATCTCCTGTCCCTCATCCTCCAGCCTCTTCTTCAGCATGTAGACCGACCCCTGGACCGTGGAAAGGACATTGTTGAAATCATGGGCCACGCCGCGCGCCAGCCTTCCCACCGCCTCCATTTTCCGGGAATGTATCAGCTTTTCTTCGACCTCGCGCTTCTCTTCATCCCTGTTCTTCAGGTCTTCGATCATGAGATTAAAGGCCTCGGCAAGCTTCCCGATTTCGTCGTCCGACTCGACGGGTACTCTCTCGATCGATGTGCCGGTGCCGAGGAGTCTTACTTTCGCCGTAAGGTTCTCGAGAGGTTTTATGACCTTCCTGACCACGAACAACACGATCGAGGCACCGAAGAGGAAGGTAAGGGCCGCAATGGCGATGCTCCGTTGCAGGATTAAGAAAACCTCCCTCCTGAGGCGTTCCTTATCGAGGATAACCCTTACGAAGCCGATGACGAGGCGGTCTTTCTTCTCGTTGCCCATCGCAAAATAAAGCTCTTCATCCGAGGCCGGGACTTCCATCGTCACCGGCTTGAGAAAGATGATCCTGTCTTCCTCCTCGCTGACCACGACATGCTGCGGGTCCGACACCCCTGTCAGGGTAGCCTGGTCAAGGGGATCGGGAACCTCTGTGGCCTTCCGGCGGCTTTGTCCGTTCTCTGCGAAAAGGAGGAGTTTCCCATCCATGCGGTGGACCGATACTTCCACGACGTTTTCCTGGGCGGTGACCCCTTTGGCCGCGTCCTCAAGGAGTGCCCGGTCTTCCGAGAATATGCCGACCTTGGAGCTGTTGGCAAGAAGCTCGGCGAGCGTCCGCCCTTTTTGCAGCAAGTCCGCCTTCTCAGCCTTGACCTCATGGAGGACAAAGAAAGAAGTGAAGGATGATGAGACAAGAAGGAAGAGGAGGACGAAGGTGTAAAAGATCCTTGCGCCCAGACTTTCCCTGAACCTCAGAGGAGACCTGTATTTCTTCATCGGATCACCTTCACTCGATTATCTCAGCCTTTTCGAGAATCTCGTCCGGGATCTTTACTCCAAGCTTTTTTGCCACTTTCCTGTTGATGATTAAGACCGACTTCCGCGCGGGAAAGACCGCGTGCTCTCCGGTGTCCCCTCTGAGTGTTTTCTTCATGACCTCCCCCGTCTGCGCCCCCAGATCGAAGGGATCGACGGTGAGGGCGGCTATTGCGCCCATCTCGACGTACTTCTTCGAGAAGGAAAAGACCGGGACCCTGTTCTGGAAGGAGAAGAGGAGCAGGCCATTTACCATTTCGGAGGATACCACGGCCCTGTCGGGAAGCATGAGGAAGACATCGATGCCCTGCTTCATTTCGTCGATGAGCGCCAATGCCTGTCCGGGTTTCCCGGCCTGTTTCGCGATCAACTTCAGACCCTTCGAGCCCGCTGCCGCAAGCGCTTCAGTCAATGAAAAGTGGAGGTCTCCGGCGGCATAGACAAGCCCCACTCTTTTCACATTAGGAAAAATGGAGAGGATCGCATCAAGCTGTTTCCCGAACGGCACGGACATGTACACACCGGACATGGCTCTCTGTCCCTGACCGCGGGAGGCGGAGTACGGCACCATGGTGAAAAAGACCGGGATATCCCTCACCGACTCGACCTGTCTGACCGCGTCGAGCCCGATGGCCACGACCGCGTCGGGGCGCATCCTGGAAATCGCGGCAGGAATGCTCTGCCCGTCGTCGCGGGTCAGTTCTGAAACGTCGCAGTTGCAGGTGCTTCTGAATCCTTCGAGTGCGTCGTGGTATGGCTTGATCTCTGCGCTTTTCAGGACAACGACGTGGAAGGCCTCAGCGGAGAAGGCGAAGGGAACGAGAAGGACGAAGAGAGTAGCAAAAAGCGAAGCCTTTGATTGTCTCACGCCTTTGCGCCGTTGAGAAGAATCAACGCCCCCATCCCTCCATAAGAATCCCCCTGACCATCTCAGAGAGAGATTGTTCTTCCTTGGTTGGCAACACACCCAGTACAATGACCCTAGTATACCGGTAATGCGCCAGCGTTACAAGGCCGCACTATCCGCTGAGATTGAAGCGAATATCCTGCCTTACCAAGGACTCAAGCGCTGCATCGAAGTAGGGCTTCTTGCAGTCGACTCCGTTCATGTCGCCGTCGCGGACAAGCTTCATGTATCTGCACCCTCCAAAGCAGAGAGGCAAATAAGAGCAGTCGAGGCATTCCTCGTTTTTCCAGTTGTTGAGATTATGAGATAGGCGGTAATCATTTATCCCCGTCCTGATATGCCCGATCTTATAATTTGTCCTTCCGATAAGGCCGGGGCATTTATAAATGCTGCCCTCGTAATCAACAAGGATGTTGTTCCCGAATTCCATCATGCATATCCCGGGCGTTATCCTGTCAGTGCAGTACCCTCTCTTCAATATCTCTTCCCTCAGAAAGAGACTCGCATCGACGAGCCAGGGCTCGTTTGCCGAGATGCATCCCTCATGGAAATCAGGCATCGCGTATTCGCCGGACTCACTGACGACGGGATAGAAGGCCACCGACGACAGTAAAGAAGGAGTCAGCCCCTTTTTATATACATAGTCGAGAAGAGCCGGAAATTCCCTGAAGTTGCTCCTGGTGTAATTTCCTCCGACGAGAATATCTATAGTGCCGGCGCCGTCAAGGATATTCCCAACGATCGTATCGAAGCTGCCGCTTCCTCCCTTAAAAGGTCTGGAACGGTCATGAGCAGTCTTCAGACCATCGACAGTAATATACACGTCTTTAAGGCCGAGTGCTTTCAATTCCTTTGCCGCGTCTTTCGTGAGGAGAGTGCCGTTGGTCATCAGGGAAGAGCTGAAAGAAATGCCTGTTCTTTCGGCCAAGGCTTTGACTTTCCCTGATACGTATACAATGAGTTCCTTGCTGAGCAGCGGCTCCCCGCCGTAAAACGTGATATGCACTTCATCGAAAGACCTCTCGCTGCCAATCTTGTTTGTCACGAATTCAGTGAAATCATCCGCAGTTTCCCG
>DATJWU010000317.1:0-4150 GCA_035501055.1 Thermodesulfovibrionales bacterium | reverse complement strand
ACGACCTCACCGTTGGCTTTAAAGGCCTCCACAATGAGGAGCTTCTGTTCCGGCGCCACTCTCGCGAAGATGTTCGTCGTCGCGCTTCTCCGCCGGAGTTCCTCGGGGTCCATCCTCTCGAGTTCCGCGCCGGTGATTATCTCGTCGAGACCTCTCAGCCCGGCCTCTGATGCAATCTTTCTCGCGGTAAGCGGATAATCGCCGGTGATCATGACGACCCTCATTCCCGCGGCCTCGCACTCCCTTATCGCTGGAGGCACCTCTGGACGCAGAGGATCATGAAAACCGACGAGGCCGAGAAAGACGAAAGAAAAGTCGTGCTGATCGCCGGGAAGAGACGAGGCGGTAAAGATCGCTTTGGCCACACCGATCACTCTCAGTCCCTCTCCTGCCATTGTGTTTATTGCTTCCTGCAGTCTCTCCTGCTCTGTCCGGTCGAGATGGCATATGTCGGCGATCGCCTCGGGAGACCCCTTGGCTGCAATAAGGTACCTGTCGTTATCGGATGATTTCCAGACCCGCGACATCGCCAGGAGCTTCTGCGACAGGGGATACTCCTGAACGAGGGTCCAGCCGTCATGGAGATGCTCCGTGTTCGACAGCATGCGCGTGCCGAACTCTCTGAGCGCCTTTTCCATGGGGTCAAAGGGGTCCTTCCGGCCCGCGAGAATGCCGAATTCCAGGAGCTCATGGAGATTCTCGGGAAGCGTCTCCGGATACCGTTCCACGTCGAACATCATACCGCGTGAAAAAAGCCTGCACACAGACATCCTGTTCTGCGTGAGCGTTCCTGTTTTGTCGACGCAGAGTACGGATGCGGATCCGAGCGTCTCCACCGCCGGTATCCGTCTGGTAAGCACGCGCTTCCGGGAAATCCTCCATGCCCCGAGTGCAAGAAATATGGTGAGCACCACCGGGAACTCCTCCGGAAGCACCGCCATGGCCAAGGTGATGCCCGCGAGAAATCCGCCGAGCCAGTTCTCCCTCGTCAATCCATAGGCGACGACGACCACAATGCAGAGCGACAATCCCGCGAAGGCAAGACGCCGCACAAGGCCGGACGTCTCTTTCTGCAGAAGCGTCTCTTCTCCGCTGATCGACTCCAGCGCCTTTCCTATTTTCCCTATTTCGGTGCTGCCGCCGGTCTTTGTCACCTTTGCAATACCGAAGCCCCGGACGACGAGGGTCCCCGAAAAAACCCCCGGCAGATCATCGCCTCCCGGACGGCATGCCTCGAATCCGTCTTCCGCGCACGCCTTGCGCACAGGGACCGATTCACCGGTGAGCAGGGCCTCGTCTACAGAAAGGTTCACGCATGAGAGAATCACCGCGTCTGCGGGCACGCGGTCTCCCTCTGAGAGCACCAGGATGTCTCCCCGCACGACCTCACGTCCTGGAATTCTCCTCTGACGACCGTCCCTCACCACGAGGGCACGGGGACTCGAGAGGTCGCGGAGCGCCTCGAGGGCGCGCTCGGTCTTGCGTTCCTGGTAGAGGGTGATGCCCATTACGACAAAAACGAAGCCGAGCAGCATGAGCGCCTCCCGGACGTCACCGAGGAGAAGGTAAATCCCGCCTCCGGCGATGAGGAGAAGAAACATGGGCTCTTTGACGACCTCGACGACCACCGCGAGAAGTCCGCGCTTTTGCCCGGAAGGAAGCTCATTGAAGCCCTCCCGCACGAGTCTCTCCGCGGCCTCTGACTCGGTAAGCGAAGGGAGTCTGTTCGCGTCAAACTCCTGTGTGAGCAAGGGGTCTCCTCTCAAAGAAAAACACGCACTATCATACTAGGAAGGGACCTGCCGGCGCAATAAAACGACTTTTGCGGGCTCCGTGGTTCCGCTTTCCTGAGGGGCTGAAGAAGGCATTTCAGATTCAACACAGGAGGCTGAAAGGGTGAAGGGAGAAGATCATCGGGGAATTGGGCACTGCGATTTTGGAACACGTCCATCCCGAAGTGCCGTAGGAACTTCTCCTAGGCGAAGGCGAGCGGTGAGAACAGTTTCGCGCCGGACAGGAACTCACGCCCTGTATCAGCGCAGACCGCGCCGCTGAATATGTGACCCTGAACCTCATCGCATTTCAGGGAATAGATGAATTCCAGGTCCTCCATTCCTTCAACACCCTCTGCGATCACTTTCACGTTAAGACTGTGGGCCATGGAAACAATCCCCCCCGCCACCACAAGGTCATTTGTATTGATCGCGATCGAAGAGATAAAAGGCGCCACAATCTTGAGCCTGCTCACAGGAAAAGACCTGAGATAGCACAGGGACGAATATCCCGTCCCGAAATCGTCAATCGACAAATGCACGCCCAGGTCTCGTAATGCGTAGAGCGAGTCGACCGTTCTCTCCGCATTCCCGATGAAAATGCTCTCGGTCAGTTCGAGTTCCAGGTACCTGGGCTCAAGCCCCGTCTCATCGAGCACCCTGCCCACCGTCTTTACGATGTCGTGCCTTTGGAACTGCAGTGCAGAAAGGTTTACCGCGATGCGTACAGGCTTCAATCCGGAGTCCTGCCACCTCCTGTTCTGGGCGCAGGCGCTCCGCAGTACCCACTCGCCAAGGTCCGCGATCAGCCCCGCTTCCTCCATGAGATGGATAAAATCAGTGGGGCTGACAGTGCCGGAACCCGGTCTGTTCCAGCGCACAAGTGCCTCCATGCCGCTTATCGTTCCGGTGCGAAGGTCTATCTGGGGCTGATAGTGAAGAAAGAACTCCCTCCGTCTAAGCGCCAGCCGGAGACTGTTTTCGAGCATCATCCGATCAAATGCCTTCACGCTCATATCAGGTGAGTAAAAGACGCAGGTACTTTTCCCTGCGTTCAGGGCGCGTTGCATCGCCGTGTAGGCGTTTTTGATCACGCTCACCGCGTCTCCCCCGTCACAGGGAAAGAGGCTGATACCGATACTCGCCGACAGGAGCAGTTCGTGCTTTCCTACTAAAAAAGGCGCCTCAAGCGAAGCGAATATTTTTCTTGCGACAAGGGCCGCGTCCTCGGCAGACGCAATCTTCGGCAGCATGACCATGAACTCGTTCCTGCCGGGACGGGCCACGGTATCGCTGCGTCTCAGGCAGCCTTTGATCTGCACAGATATGGCCTTCAGCAGCCGGTCACCGTAGCTCTGTCCGAGCGTATCGTTGATCGTCTTTATGTTGTGCACGCCCACAAAGAGAACCGCGACTAACGCTTCATCGCGCCTGGAGAAGGCGAGCGCCTTTGAAAGGCGATCATGAAAGAGGGCACGATTAGGAAGCCCTGTTAAGGGATCATTGCGGCCATTTCCTGAGACTTTTTGTGCGCAACCCTTCACACCGGATCTCCTCACCAAGCCGCTGCCGCATGAGCACAGCTGACCTTATATCGTTTATCACAAAAAGCCGTGAATGTCAATCTTTTTCTGCCTCTTTGTCAAGGCTTTGCACGCAATTCCGATGCCCCTCAGTGCGTGCACGAATGTTCCGGATTACTCAGAATCAATCGAGGGCAAGGTAGTCTGCGTCACCGGTCGTCACCGCCTTCCTGTTCGTCTGCTCTGGTACATCAGGCATTATCACCACCGTGCGGTACTTCGAGAACTCACGCACCTGCTCCGGAATCCCCCTCTTCCATGAATGGCCCGCTCCCGCGAGGACGACCACGGTCCTTCCCCTGTTCTTCCCGAGGTATTCGACGAGATGAAAGGCCATGGTTTTGTCCCACACCACCTGGGCCTCGCAGAAATAGGAAAAGGATTTGCCGCTGCGGTGTTTTCCGTAAACCCTCCGGATAAAGTCCATATACGCCTCATCTACGCTGCAGCTTATGCCCGCCGGCAACTGCCTGCGCTCTTCGGGTGTCAGCGCCGCGAATCCCTTTTGTGCGACCTTCCTCACAATACCGTCCGGCAGGTTCAGTCCGATCATCGGGATCGCATGTTCCTGCGCATAGAGAAAGATCGAACCATACAGGGGCCAGGGCATGCTCCAGTTGTCGTAATATACCTTGAGGAACGCATCGAGTCCTGTTTTTCCTTCTATCCAGCGGTCAAGTTCCCGCTGGCTTTCAGCCCGAAACATCTCCAGTCCGATTGCCATTGGAAACGCCGATTCATGAAAGGCCCTGATAACCGCGAGCTGGCCTGCGTGATCCCTCATGTTCCCGTGGC
>DATJWU010000316.1:0-3735 GCA_035501055.1 Thermodesulfovibrionales bacterium | reverse complement strand
AAACGCTTACGTTCCTGTGCCCGCAGACCGTGCGCGGGACGATCTTCAGAAAATAGCCGGGAGGGTAAGGCCTGATCTCATCCACCTGCTCGACAATGCGGTGAGCGTGCAACTCATGACAGACCTCGCCGAGCGTCCCTTGGGTGTGCCGTGGCACGGCTTTGCGAGGATCGACCGTTCTATCGCAGACAGAGAGTTCTGCGCAGCGTTGAAGTGGTCGGGATGTGTGACGCTCAACCTCGGCCTTGAATCGGGGGACCAGGAGGTGCTCGACCGGCTTGAGAAGGGGATTCGCCTCGAGACGGCGTCCCTCGCCCTGAAGTCGTTGAAGGAGGCGGGAATCGCGGTGTACGTATATCTCATGTTCGGCACTCCTTCAGAGACGCCGGGGGCCGCAAGGAGGACCCTCGAATTTATTGCACGGCATCACGAAGAGATCGGTTTTCTGAATCTCGCCCTCTTCAATATGCCGATAACCGGTCCGGAGGCAGGTGAGTTGGGGACAAGCCGCTTCTACGAAGGCGATCTGTCATTGTATACCGATTTCTCGCATCCGGAGGGATGGGACAGGAAGCAGGTGCGGAGTTTCCTCGAAAATGAATTCAAAAGACACCGGGCTGTTTCGGCGATCCTCAGGAGAGACCCTCCCGTCTTCACCTCGAGCCACGCACCGTTTTTTGTTATGACGTGAGACTATCTCACGCTTGCATGAGACTGAAGGCGGACACGCATCAAACCCCTTTATAATGCGATCAGATATCGAAAATCGATTTGCAGCAGGAGTTCACTCTTAGCACGCTCATACAGGATACGGTTTTGGCGCTCATCGACGCCTGAAGGTATCGCGATAAAGGCTTTTGCCTGAGGATAATCTCTTTTCGAGTCAACACCCACTAAGGATCAACGTAAGCTCCATTAATAAGTCTTATTGATTCGATAAAGTAATCTCAATGGCACGGCAGGTTGATCGTGTGATACTATGAAGTAGGATAAATCCCGAAAGGCTAAACCTTCTGTGAAGAGGGGGCGGAAAGCGGCGGGTCTTCAGGAAAAGAGATGGCCGAGCTGCCGAAGGACCAAAGGCAGTTTCGGTCTTTTTGTGTACAGGCAGTTCGCCGGGGCATCGGCGGGCGATGAGTGATTATCTTCCCGAAGAAAGGGGGAAGGACTATGGTACTCGAACTGGACGAGAAGGAGAGGGAAGTAGTCAGGTTCGCCCTGGAGTCGTTCGAGGATGAACTGAAAGACGAACGTTTGAGGACAGACAAGAAATTGATGAGGGAAGCCCTCCGTCACGAAGAGGATCTTTTAAAAAGAGTCCTTGAGAGGGTCTGCTGATACAAAGGAAGGAGGAGCACATGAAAGTACTATCCTGCAAGGACGTGGGAGTGAATTGCGGTTTTCACGCACGGGGGAGAACTGAGGACGATGTGCTTAAGAAGGCCGCCGACCATGCGAAAAAAGACCACGGCATAAAGAGGGTGACCAGGGACTATCTGTCCGCATGGAAAATGAAGATTCACGACGAATAGATAGGGGGTAACGCAGGCGCTCAGCGGCATGGGCCAAAGGCTTTGGCCTGTGCTTTTTTTTTGCTGCACCAGTGCAGGGCGAATAGGGGCGTTCCTCCCGGATGAAGCCGACGTGCGGTCTCTCATCAGGTGCAGATGCTTTCCTCAAGCACGAGGGCTTTGCATCCGGTGACGGAGGAGGCGACCTTCTTGCGGCCGCTTGAAAGAATGCGCTGGACTGTCCCCCTTGATATCCCCATCTTCACCCCTGCCTCCTCCTGAGTGAGACCATCCACATCGCAGAGCTTGAGTGCCTCAAGCTCGTCGCGGTAGATGGTTATCTGTTCGAGATCCCTTAAGGAAATTCCCACGGGTTTATAGGCCTTGCCCTTTAGCGGACATTCACAGGCCCTCG
Organism: Thermodesulfovibrionales bacterium; assembly: GCA_035501055.1. Taxonomy (GTDB): domain Bacteria; phylum Nitrospirota; class Thermodesulfovibrionia; order Thermodesulfovibrionales; family UBA9159; genus DATJWU01. The sequence continues at coordinate 1,809 of DATJWU010000316.1, read as the reverse complement.
GTTTCTTATGTCGGGGTGACATCTAACCTGTTTCCATTGTTGCATTTAAAGTGTGCATATGCACATTGTAAAGACTTTTCACGCGAAAGTGCAATATAAAGGAAATGTCCTGAAGATTTGCCTCAAGAGTACCTCGCGTTTCCGGGACGAGGACACCGAGACATGAAGCGATAAGAAGCGGGGAATCCTGAAACTCTGGCGGTGTTGTGGATAGTGCCGGTGCGCAGCGACCCGCGACATCACGGCGGAGGATAATAAAAAATATTAATAATCATATAGTTACATTGAAGTAAGAAAATGCCTGTGTTAAAGTAAAAAATCTTTCCGGTTGTTTTAGTCTGATCTGTTCCGCAGCAGGCATGTGTGCGATGCAGAAAAGACGGGCATCGTGAAGCCCGGAGAGCGATGCTGCGTACTTCCTGAAAAGAGATACTCGAAAGGAGATCATGAATGACACTGAAGGATCTGTTACAGTCGAAACCTTCCAAAATGGTCACCTGCAGGACGACCTGCATCGTAGCCGATGCGGTTACCGTCATGGACGGACAGAACGTCGGTTCCATTCTGGTTCTTGATGACAGCGGAAGACTGGCGGGTATCTTCACCGAGAGGGACATCATGCACTGTTTTGCAAAGAACCTCGACATCAAGGATGAGACAATCGGGACGATCATGACCCCCGATCCCATAACCCTCGACCCGTCGACGAACATAAGCGCGGCGATTACGGTGATGTCGCGGAACAAGATCAGGCATCTTCCGGTCATGGAGGAGGGGAAGATAGTGGGAATAGTCTCTTACCGGGATCTTGTTTCTTACCTGTTGCCAGAGATAATTTACATGGCGGATGACATTTACTAACGTGGTCTGACCGAGACCTTTACCTCTACCCCGCCCTTTCGGGCGGGGATTTCTTTTTTGCTCGTCTTATTCGAGGTCGATCGCTTTCTTTGTTTTTTCTCTTCTCTTCGATTCCTTTGCCGCGTACTCCTGCATACAGCTGTCCTTCTTGACAAGGGAGCATTCCAGGTATTCCACGATCTCTATCATGCAGGCCCGTATCGCCTTCCCCGTGGGTGTCTTCTCATATTTTGAAAGACCGCCGCTGAAATAGCCATACCCGCCCCCCACGTTGAGTCCGCTCGAGGTCGAAGAACCCTCGACGGTCCTCGACTCGACTATCTCTCCGGTGGTGGTGTCGATTACCTTCAGGTCCACCGCCATGTATGCCTTGTCCTGTCTTCCGCCTACGTGGAAACCCATTATGCCGATACCTCCCCCGGTGCCGCTTGTGTTCTCCTCGTATGCCGAGACGGTCCCTGCAACAAGGTACTGGGCGCCCTTAAGCTTTCCCATTTTGGCCTTGGTCGCCTTGTCGACCCTGCCGGATGCGCCAAGTTCCTGTTCTCCCAATACCGCGTCGAGCTCCTTTCTTTCGAGCACCTGGAAGGCCTTTGTGCTCGCAAGCTCTGAGGCGAGCGCGTCCTGAAGGTCCCTCGCCACGCTTGCAGACCACCATCCGGCACTGGTATCATTCGTAAAGCGCAGGACCCCTAGCCTCGGCTTTTCCTCGGCAAAGGCGGCTGATACGAAAACGAGAATCATGCATGCCAGGACAAAATAAGTGAGACGTTTCACAGGATTACCTCCGCCGGAAAGACGACAGACTTTCCGTTATCATGATTTCTTTGAATGGGTAAAATACCCATGGTGATCCCTCCCCACGGGAGGAGGACATGTGTGCGCCGAAACACCTTTTGGGAACACATTTTTATCCGCCTGCCCATCATAAGAAGTTTAGGTTTTCCC
>DATJWU010000315.1:0-4303 GCA_035501055.1 Thermodesulfovibrionales bacterium | reverse complement strand
TCTGAAGATGAAACAGACGAAGATCGGCGGCTATTTCGACACGTGCGTCACTTCCTTTGAGATGGGCTGTCCCAAAGAGGACACCTGTTTCTGGCAGAAAGCGGAAGAAATGCTCGGCTTTGAAAAAGAGCGATCCCTCTTCATCGACGATACCGAAGAGATCCTGAAAACCGCGCGCCGGTTCGGTATAGGCCATATCGTCTACAAGGCAAAGGCGAGTTCGAGAAAAGATTCGCGCCCGTCGAAGGATTTTCTCACCATAACCGATTTCAGGGAGCTTATGCCATGAGGGCGTCGGAACTCGTAGTGCAATGTCTCGAACAGGAGGGGGTGCGGTACGTCTTCGGCATCCCCGGTGAAGAGAACGTGGAACTCCTCAGCGCCCTTACGAAGAGCTCGAAGATCAGGTTCGTCCTTACCAGGGACGAACGCGGTGCGGCCTTCATGGCCCAGATGTGGGGGCGCCTGTCGGGAACCCCGGGCGTCTGCATCTCGACGCTGGGGCCCGGCGCGACGAATCTCACCACCGGCATCGCGAATGCCTATCTCGACTTTGCCGCGATGGTGGCGCTCACGGCGCAGACCTCCATAAACAAGATCCATAAAGAGTCGCACCAGTACATCGACATCCTCTCGATGTTCAAGTCGATCACGAAATGGTCCGCCCGCGTCCACACCCCTGAAGGGATTCCCGAGATCATGCGGAAGGCCTTCATGATTGCCTCGACGGAAAAACCGGGACCTGTCCACATCGAAATACCCGAGGACATCCCCGCCCTCCCCGCAGACCGTGGGCCTCTCTCGCCCTCTCCCATTACATACCCGGCCCCCTCGGCTCAGGCCATATCCCTCGCCGTGGAGGCGATCAGGCGCTCGAAGCAGCCGGTCATCCTTGCCGGGAACGGCGTCATCAGGGGAAAGGCGACTGCCGAACTCTTCGCCTTCGCCAAGAAACTCAGCATCCCGGTGACGACGACCTTTATGGGCATGGGCGCGATCCCCGCAGACGACGAGCTCTTCATCTCCACCGTCGGGCTTCAGTCGAGGGATTATATCTCCTGCGGCTTCGAGCGCGCTGATCTCGTCATCGCCGTCGGCTACGATCCTGTTGAATTCAGTCCGGAGTACTGGATGGGCGGGAAGGAGACGATTCATATCCACTTCACCCTCCCCGAGACCGAGAGGAGCTTCACTCCCATGGAGGTGGTCGGCGACATAAGGAAAACGCTCTCGATTCTCGCTGAGGAGATAACAGAAGAGAAAGACCCGTCCTATTTTATGAAGCTCCGGGGTTTTGCGGAAAAGGTAACCGGCTGCTCCTTCAGGGGATTTCCTGTAAAGCCCCTGAGGGTGGTGAGGGATATCAGGAGCGCCCTCGGAAGGGGCGATATCCTCATCAGCGACGTGGGCGCCCATAAGATATGGATCGGAAGGTTCTACCCCGCGTATCAGGGAGATACGGCCCTTATCTCCAACGGCCTGGCGTCTATGGGTTTCGCGCTGCCCTCTGCCATAGCCGCGAAGCTCCTTTATCCCGACAAAAAGGTGGTCGTCGCGATCGGCGACGGAGGCCTGCTCATGTCCTTCTCTGAAATAGAGACCGCAGTGAGGCTTGGCCTCTCTTTTGTCTGCCTTGTGTTCAACGATGGCGGACTCGGCCTGATAGAATGGAAGGAGCGGTTACGATACGGCGAGGATTTCTTTGTCCGCTTCAACAACCCTGACTTTGTGAAACTCGCCGAGTCTTTTGGTGCAAAGGGCTACAGGATTTCTTCCGAAGACGAACTCCTGCCGGTACTGAAAGAGGCCCTTGCGCAGAAAGTGCCGGCCCTTATCGACTGTCCTGTGGATTATTCGGAAAACGTGCTGCTCTCAGAGAAACTGGGGAAACTGATCTGCCCGATGTAGGAAAAGGGCATGATTTCCTGAAAAAATCATGCCCCCTGGAATCAGCCTAATTTAATCGCTTCAACAGGACAAGAGTTGGCTGCTGCTTCGCAGTCGCAGCTGCTGCACTTGTCCGGTGCGATGACCCACGCCTTGTCGTCCCTCATTTCGAACACCTCGGGACAGAGCTCGGCGCAGGTCCCGCAGCCGATGCAAAGATCCATATCAACCGTTGGTTCTGCCATGACATTCCTCCTTTTTATTTATTCTGATGGCATAAGTGCCACTGTCAGGAACTTCCTTCCGTGCTCGGCGCACGACCTTATTATACCCTAACTCTGATGGTTTCGTAAAAAACGGCTATTTCTTTTTTGCCTCGGGAGGCAGAAGCCTGTCGACAATATCATCCACGGTCACTATCCCGAGGAGGGCGCCGTCGGTGTCAATGACCGGCAGGGCCAGCAGGTTGTACTTCGATATGATCTTGGCGGCGACCTTTTGATCCTCATCGGGCGTAATCGTCTTCAGCTTGGTCTCCATGATGTCGGAGAGCTTTGCCTCAGGGTCCGACATCACGAGTTCCCTGAGGGAGACCGCACCCGAGAGCCTTTCCTGCTCGTCCATAACGTAGACGTAATAGACTGTTTCAAAATCAAGGGCGTCTTTCCTGAAACGCTCCAGCGTTTCCCGTACGGTCAGGCCCGGAGGATAGGCAAGAAACTCATTGGTCATGATTCCTCCTGCGGTGTCCTCTTCATGGCTGAGGAGTTCCTGAATATCCTCGGCCCCTTCCTTTTCGATGCGTTCGAGGATCTCCTTCGCTTTTTCCGCGGGCAGGTCGCCCAGCACGTCCGCGGCCTCGTCGGGCGACATCATCTCAATGATGTCGGAGGCCTTCTCCGCGTCCAGATCCTTGATGATCCCGGCCTGTGTTTCGGGACTGAGTTCGGAAAGCGTCTCTGCCGCCACATCCACATCGAGATTCTTCAGAAAGGCGGCGCCCTCCTGAAGGGAGACCCGGCTGATGATGTCGGCGATATCAGCAGGATGGAGCTCGGAAAGCATCTGGCGTGGAACCGTGAGCGCGATGGAGGCGAGTTTCGGCTGTAAGGGCTCGAGGTAGTTCCAGCTTATGAGATTGAAGGGAAGGGTCGCCTTGAAGACCTTCAGGAAGTCCTCTCCTTTCCGTTCGACGCCGAGCCTCCGCAGAATCCCCCTGATCCCTACATCGATCGCGATAAGGACCGCCTCGGCTTCGTACCCTTCGAGTTTGATGTCCTTCACCCGGACGACCTTTGCGCCGTTGACATCGACAATCTGTTTGTCGAGGATATCCCTGACCGCACACAGGTCGTCGGCTTTCAGATCGTACGCGCTGAGGGCATCGCCGTATGTCTGTGCCGCGATGATCCTTTTGTTAAAGAGAATGATGTCCTGCCACGGTATGCGGTAAAGGCCGCCTTTTCTTTCGATAAGCAGGGCATCCACCCTCGGCAGGGGCTCCGCCTTCACCACCACCATGTCCTTGACCCTGCCGAGTTCCTCTCCCCTGGGATCAAGGACAGGCTCTCCGAGAATCTCGCTCAGGAAGAGTTTATCGAAAAGCGCCATGGCCCGCTTTCCTGAAGATTCCCCGCTGTTCCGCCCTCTGCAAAAGCGCCTCTACGGCAGCCATGCCTTCGCTGCCCAGGTCCAGGGAGTATTCGTTTACATAGAGCCCTATGTGTCTTGCGATCACGTCGTCCTGAAGCTCCCGGGAGTGACTCCTGATATAGTGCCCGGTTTCTCCCCTGTGGGAATAGGCGTACTCGATGCTCTCCCTGATGAGCCTCCCGACGGCGGTGATCGTTTCCTCTCCCAGGCTTTTCTTTGCAAGGATGCAGCCCAGGGGAAGGGGTAGTCCTGTTTCAGCCTCCCACCATTTCCCAAGGTCTTCCACCTCATGAAGTCCGTAGTCGGGATAGGTGAAACGCGACTCATGGATGATCAGCCCTGCATCGACCGCGCCGAGCCTCACCGAATCCATGATCCTGTCGAAGGGCATTACGACGATATTTTCCGCCAGCAAGGGGTCAAAAAGCAGGAGGAGGAGGTATGCCGTCGTGAGACCTCCGGGAACGGCGACCTTCCTGCCTCTCAGGGCCGCCGCGTCCACCTTTTCCCGCGCCACAATCAGCGGGCCGCATCCACGCCCGAGCGCTCCTCCGGAGGGGATAAGGGCATAGTCATCCCGCAGATATCCGTAGGCGTGAAATGACACCTTTGTGACGTCGAGTTCGGCCTTCAGCGCCTTTTGATTCAGTGTCTCGACGTCGAGGAGGGTCTCGCGAAAACGGATGGCCCCGGTATCTATCCTGTGATGCACCAATGCATAGAAAATGAATGTATCGTTCGGGCACGGAGAATAGCCGAGCGT
>DATJWU010000314.1:0-8635 GCA_035501055.1 Thermodesulfovibrionales bacterium | reverse complement strand
GAACGACAAAAAAAACAGCCCTATCATGATCGTTATTAGAACTTTTCCTTTCATGATGCTATCTCCTTCCCTTTTACTAAGGTTAGTAAATGAAAAGGCCAAACTCACCTTTCCCCCTTTTCTCAAAGGGTTTGGCTTTGTCGGGAACCTGCGCCTCTTAATTACCTTCTATCACTAGAAGATGCTGTTGTCAAGTTGTAACTTTAGGTCTCTAACTTCACTGTCAAAAGGCGACTTGCCGTATTGGTTACCGCTTGGAAGGTTCAGTTATGAGAACTGCATCAGAAGCGTTGATAACAGGAAGAAGCAGAAACTGCACCATGCACTATCAGGAAGGCGAGGCCCTCACCTTCATAACTGATAGTGAGGTTCCTGTAAAAGCGCCTCGGGGTTGTCCCCGGAGCGCTTCTTTTTCAAGCAGGGTTCTGCCGGGCTCTTTTCATTTTGGAGGATGCTGTCCTCCAGGGCCTTTCGCCAATGAATCTTTACACTCCTGCGAAAGCTCCGACTGGTGATTCTTAAGACAGGCGACTATCCTCCCGCCGCCGGGCTTCACATCCGGGCAAAATTTCTGAACATCAGGTTCACACTTCTTGCGCTCAACCTTCATTTTGTCTTTCTGTTCAGTCATTTTGTCAGCGCACGCCGGCGACAATTCTGCCTTATGCTCCCTGAGACATTCCATCAAATGGCCCTCGCCGGGTTTTACGCCCTGACACAGCTTCTTTATATCAGCGTCGCACGGGTTGTTTCCCTGCCCCGCCTGGGTTTGCCCGGCCGTTGAAATCGCCGGAATCGCACTAATGACAAAAATAAGGATTGACACCACTGACAACAAACATGCCTTTTTCATTTGCAAGAACACCTCCCGCCGGGTTAGATATGCGGTTGAATGATAGCAGGCAGCGCCCATAAAATCAACCATTCGGAGTGTCTGCGTCCTCCCTGAGCGGTTCACTCCCCTTCATCAATAATGCCGTAAGGCAATGCCGTAGGCCACGTTCAGAGGCAGCGTCCAAAACAGCTGAACCGGAGAGCGGGTCAAGCGCCTGTACACGCTCGTCCATGAGTAGAATCGACTGTTTGCATACTGATATCCGGCCAGGAGTTCTTCCGGGCTCATCTGCCTGGGCTGATAAACAACATCCGCTCGGCCGTTATACCTGCTCCAATCGCGAGTGAGGATTCTGCCCTCTTCCTCTAACCGCGCATACAGCCTGGTGCCTGGAAACGGGGTCAACATATTGAAAGTCGCATTCTGGACGCCTGTCTCTTCGAGGAAATCCAGGGTTTCGCTGAAGATCGTCTTCGAGTCGTTGTCGAAGCCAAAGATGATACCCGCCTGCACCGCGATGCCATAAGAGTGAATCCGCTCTATCGCCCATTTGTATTCCGTCACACGATTGAACCCTTTTCGGACTTCATCCACACTGGCTTGTGAGATTGATTCCAGTCCGACGAACAATTGTTTGCAGCCGCTTTGTGCTGCCAACCTGAGAAACTCGTCGTCTCTCGCCGCGTGAATGCTTGCTTGACTGCTCCACCACTTACGATGATGAGCCAAGGCCCTGAACAGTGCCTTGGCGTATTCCATATCGCCCGCGATGTTGTCATCCCACAGTATGATCACTTTCCCCCGGAAAGAGCCGAACTCCTCAGCAACAGCCTCAACAGGTCTCTTTCGAACACAGCTCCGGTACATAACGGCGAGGGTACAAAAATCGCAGCGGTTCGCACAGCCACGAGTGGCAAAGAGAACTCCCCCCGCGTGGTCACGGCGACAAAACAGGTCTTTTCGCGACTTCGGAGCCATTTCCAATGTCGGCGGTTCCGCAGCATGATAACGCGTGCGATGGCAGCCTGCTTCAAAGTCACTGAAGAACTGTGGCCAGTGAGATTCTGCCTCACCGACGAAGATCACATCAGCATGGGTCTGCGCCTCGTCCGGCATCAGGGTCACATGCGGTCCCCCCAACACCACAGTGATTCCCATCTGGCGACACCGGTCTGCGAAGGCATACACGTGGGGTGCACTCGGAGTGTGAAAAGTAATTGCCACAAGATCCGGCTGCGCGGAGAAATCAACAGGGCTCACCGCCTCATCGATGTGAAGCACCGTCCAATGTGGCGGGACGAAAGAGGCGAGATAGGGCATCGTAATCTGTTGAAAGTTCAAAACCCGGGAACGTCGAACCTCCCGGATTTCCGGTGATGAAGCGGTAATGAGAAGAAGGGTTCGCGAAGCAGCGGCCATATTCTGGGAGACAACCTCCTCAGGTGTATCTAAAATCCCGATGAAGAAGCGCCAGTCAGAGGGCCGTCCCTCATTTCTCTACGATGATCCGTATGCCTTCTTCTACGCCTCCCTCGATGACATCGCCGATATAGCTGGCCTCGATCCCCTCCTGCTGAAGGGCAGAGAGAAGCGCCTTTTTCCGTGCGCCGGGCACGAAGATCAGGAGCCCTCCCGACGTCTGGGCGTCGTTCATGAGGATCTGTTCCGCCTCGGGAACGTCCTTTGCCCATCCGACGTCCGGGGCATAGGTCTTCATGTTGGCGATCGTGCCGCCGGGAACGGTCTTTTTTCCCGCGAGCCTGAGGGCTTCCTTGAAGTACGGCGTACGGCCTGAGAAGAGCCTGGCCCTGCACCTGCTCGCCGACAGGACCTCGTGCAGATGCCCTATAAGCCCGAATCCCGTTACGTCTGTTGCGGTGCTTACCCCGACTTCGACCATGATCTCCGCCGCTCTCCTGTTCAGGAGCGTCATGGACCTCACAAATTCGTCGACCGCGGCAGGGTCGCACACGCCGGACTTGATGCCTGTCGAGATCACGCCCGTCCCGAGGGGTTTTGTAAGGACGAGGGCGTCGCCCTCCCGCGCCCCTGCATTGTGCAGGATCTTGTCGGGATGCACAAGTCCCATCACCGCAAAGCCGAACTTGGGCTCCTTGTCCCTTACCGTGTGTCCCCCGATTATCGGAACTTCCGCTTCGGTCATCTTGTCGATCGCGCCCCGCATGATCTCTCTGAGTATCGGCAGGAATTCCGGGGAGGAGGGGAACATCGCCACATTGAGGGAGGCGACAGGCCTTGCCCCCATCGCGTATACGTCCGAAAGGGAATTGGCTGCCGCTATCGCCCCGAACCAGTAAGGGTCATCGACGATCGGCGTAAAGAAATCGACCGTAAGGACAGCGGCGAGGTCGTCGGTGAGGCGATACACCCCCGCGTCGTCCGCATTCGACATGCCGACAAGTACATTCCTGTTCATGGGAAAAGGCAGCTGCCCCAGCACCTGGGACAGGTCCGCAGGACTGAATTTTGACGCTCAGCCTGCGCAGCTTGACATTTCAGTGAGTCTGATTGTCATCGGGACGCCTCCCTTCTCCTGCATCGGTCCTCTCCGCGCAATGCGCCGCTCACGAGGTACGCCCATATTATTACTATTCGCGGTGGATGTCAAGGAGAGCCCCGGCACTTGCCCGATGTAAATGGGGCAGGGTGTTTGGGGTATAATTTATTCATGAAGAAAGTCGGTTTTGTCTACGACGATGTTTTCCTCAGGCACGAACCGCCCCCGTGGCATCCGGAACGGAAAGACCGGCTTATCTGCATTACTGAGGCCCTGAAGGCCTCGGGACTTTCCGACAGGCTCATCCATATAAAGCCGCGGATGGCATCCCTTGAAGATCTTGCCGTCGTGCATACCCGCGAGTACATCGAAAAGATCAGAAACTTTCAGGGCGAATGCCTCGACATGGACACCTTTGTTTCAGCGGGAAGCCTCGAGGCCGCCCTTTACGCCGCCGGCGCACTCATCGAGGCGGTGGAACGATGCCGCAGGGGCGAAATCGACCGTGCCTTCTGCGCAGTCCGCCCCCCGGGACATCACGCAGAAGCGGATGCTGCGATGGGGTTCTGCCTCTTCAATAATGTGGCGGTCGGCGCCGGGCATGGCCGGAAGATCGGATTCGACAAAATCTTTATCGTTGATTTCGACGCTCACCACGGAAACGGGACCCAGCACATATTCGAGGAGAGCGAGACCGTCTTTTTTTTCAGTACCCACCAGCATCCATACTACCCGGAGACAGGAAAAGACCGGGAGCGCGGAAGAGGCAAGGGGGAGGGATTCACCTACAATGTCCCCATCCTCAGGGGTTCGGGCAACAAGGATTACCTGTATGTGTATCAGGACATCCTGCCGGGCCTCATCACCAGATTTTCGCCTGATCTGATCCTCGTGTCTGCGGGCTACGACATTCATCTGCGGGATCCCCATGCCGACATCAGGGTTACCGATGAGGGCATACGATGCATTGTCCGGAGCATCATCACGTCGCATTCCTGCCCCGTCATCTTCACCCTTGAAGGCGGCTACGACCTGCAGGCCCTTGAAGAGTCAGTGCGGATTACGATCGAAGAGATGCTGCGGGGCTAGTCGCGCTCACTTCTTCAGCATGTGCATGAGCTTGCCCAGGTATTTGTTCAGCGAGTGAGACCTGCTGAAGAAGGGGAGAGGCGGCGGTTTTCGTGTACCGAGTTTCTTCATCATCCTGAGGAGCTCGCTGTGTTCGCGCTCTATCTCCAGACCTTTCTGAAAGGCCTCGACGGCCTCCTTCTTTTTCCCCGCAGAGAGACAGGCCATGCCGAGGTTCAGATAGAGAAGGGGGTAGAAGAACTCCTCACCAAAAGGGATGGCTTTCTGAAGTATCCCGATTGCCCTGACACACTCGGCGATCCCCTCTCTGAATCGCTTGTTGACCGTGGCTTCAAGATAGCCGCGGTAAGAGAGGAGGAAGGGGTTGTCGGGATGGCGATTGAGCGCTTCATCGAGCAGGAGGAGCGCATTCTCTTTCCGGCTCCTCTTCATAAGCTCCTGCACCTCTTCGAGGTAATCAGCCGGTTTCTTTTCGACTCTTATCTTTTGCGCCTTGAGGGAAGCAACCGCTGAGCGGTGCTGACTGCGCATGATCTCGCATTCTCTTTTTTCATGATCAGGCTCGTGCATCACCTCCCTGTAGTCCGCCTCCGCCGAAAAAACAATACGCCCCCTGAAATATACTCGCGTGGTGATGCGTGGGTTTCGGGAGCTGCCCTTTTCCGTCTGGACCAGATACCGCTCGCCCCCCGCCTCCACCTCGGTGTCGAACTCGGATACGCGGGAAGACCGTATCGCAATTATGTTCTTTTTTATGGGACTCACCGGTTTCCTTTCTCCCACTCCAAAGCCTGAGCGTATAGTCTGAACAGCTTTTCCCGCTGCCGGAACTCTCCTGAATGGACCAATCTCCTCCCGTTCTTTTCCGTAACCCCCATGGCGGCGTGAAGCATTTCGTGATAGACGACGAACTCCACAAAAAAATGGGGGACACTCCTTCGGTCGAGGACCGGGTTTATCCGTATGGTACCGGTGTGGCTGCAGTAGCTTCCAAGCGTCCTCTTCCTTGCCGAAGGCCGCGGACTTCCCGCCCCCCAGGTGATCAGGCAGGAAATAGCGCCTCCGAAGTATTCTGCATTCACTGCGTCATGGATTTCGCGGAGGTCATGATACCTGCCGGTTGTCCTGAGCACCCTCCTCCTCTTTCTTGTCTCCGGCGGGAAGGAGATATTCTCTTTTATGAATCTTCTGAGGCGTGGTGTCTTCGTGCACCTTCCCCTGAGAAACGAACCGACCTCGCCGAGGACTCCTTCATCCGCGCCGAGAAAGGCCCGGTGAAGCCTGACACAGATTTGCCTGTCCTTTCTCCGTACCGAGACCATGCTGACCGCGTTGTCGGTGAGGGTCAGAGAGACCGTCTTGCCCGTCTCTCTCTCGAAATACCCGCGCAGAGATTTCTCATCATGGGAAAGGGGCAGATACAGTTGTTCCGGGGTGCGCTGTACGGGCACGGGCATACATAAATATACCATATCAGGGAGCGCCGGGTAAGCCACCTGCAGCCACGTGGCTCAGCAGGGACATTTCCTGAATCTCATTGCCCTGCATCCGCGGAGAGGCCGCGTCATGGGTTGTCAGGACTAAAGCCCCTTCAATACGCGGTAGATGCCCGAGAAGTCGAGCTGGTCCAGCCCCCCTGAAAAGGTCATGCCGAAGAGTTCCTTTGCGATACTTCCCGTAAAGAGCGGACTCCTGAGTGACCTCGCCAGGTCCTGCAGGTAGTGAAGGTCCTTGTAGATCAGTGCCGAGGAGAACTGGGTGGTGAAGTCCTCCTTGAGAAGCCCGGCTTTCTTTGCGGTCAGGACTGTCGAGTTCCCCGCCCCGGCGGAAAGGATGTCGATTACCATCGCCTTGTCTATCCCCGCCTTTTCGCCCAGCACGAGGGCCTCTGCAATCGTTGCCATGAAGGAGCCCAACGCAAGGTTGTTGATGAGTTTCATCTTCGTTGCGAAGGACGGCTCGCCGAGAAAAAAGATGGTTTTTCCGATTTTTTCAAGAAGGGGAAGCGCCTTTTCGTAAGTCTGCCGCTCCCCGCTCACGAGTATGGTCAGCGCACCCTGCAACGCGGGCCCAACGCTTCCGAGCACCGGCGCTTCGAGGTATGATGCGCCCTGTTGCTTCAGGACCTCGTGGAAGCCTGCTACGGAATCGAAGTGGTTCGTCGTGGTATCGATGACGATCTTCCCCCGGCAGTCTCCACGGAGAAGACCCCCTTCACCATTAAGCACCGCATCTACGGCACTGCTGTCAAAGAGGTTCATAAACAAAACCCCTACCTCCGAAATCAGACGTGCGGGGCTGTCCGCCAGCGGGATACCGAGCGCAGAGGCCTTTCCTCCCGTCCTGTTCCACACAAGGAGGTCCACCCCTTCAGAGAGCAGTCTCCTTGCCATCGCGGTGCCGAGATGCCCGAGACCGATAAAACCTGTTTTCATGCATACCTCCTTTCAGGAAACGACGTTCGCACCAAGCCCTGTCCATGGAATACACTATACAGCGCTTTGCGCCCGCTGACAAATGTCCTGGCTGCGCAGCGGGAGACGAACGCGGCGGCCTTATAGTGTATAATAAAACCCTGAAAGAAAAGACCGGTCTGCACGTGCGGAGGAGGCAGGGAGATGCAATGGAAGTGAGACTGATATCGGGAGAGACCCTCACCGTCTCCGAGGGGGAGAGCCTCTATAGCGCCTTCAAACGCCAGGGGGTGTATCTGGTCGCATCGTGCGGGGGAAAGGGCACGTGCGGGAAATGCAAGGTGAGAATCCTCGAAGGAAGCCCTGAAGTCGTGACCTATGGGAAGCTGTCCCCGAAAGACCGGGAAAGCGGGATCGTCCTTGCATGCCAGACCTTTCCGCAGGAAGACGTTGTTGCAGAGATCCCCAAGGAATCACGGCTTGTGGTGGGCGACAAAATCGCCGTGTCCAGGGCCGGTGACTTCCTCGAACTCCTCCGGTCGCTCAGTGTCGGCCTGTCCCCTATCGTAAAAAGGCAACTGCTGGATATCCCTCCCCCGACAATCGTCGATAACATCGGCGATCTCGAGAGACTCAAAAGAGCGCTCGACGAAATCGGACTTGCCGGCATGCGTTTCTCCCATGGCTTTGTGACCGCGATGGCAAAGGCTCTGAGGGACGCGAACTGGAAGATTACGATCGACTACACCGACGACCTTGAGGCGATTTTCATATCCGGGGCTGAAGGCCGGAAGAAATACGGCCTCGCGATCGACATCGGCACCACCACTGTGGTAGTGAATCTTGTCGACCTCGCTGACGGAGGTCTCGTCGATGTGGGTTCCACCTACAACTCCCAGATGCGGTACGGTGACGACGTGATCACCCGCATTGTCCACGCGACGGAAGGAGGCGGGATGGGAGAGCTCAGGGATGCGGTGGTGGCCGATATCAACGATCTCCTCACGCCGCTTGTCGAAAGACACTCCGTGAGCAGCGAGGACATCGAATCAGTCGTGGTCGCAGGCAATACGACCATGTCCCAGCTCTTCTGGGGGCTCGATCCGGCCTCGATACGGGAAGAGCCTTATATACCGACAGTAAACTTTTATCCCAAATGGAGATCCGGGACCGCGGGGATAGCCATAGCCTCCCAGGCCCCGATCTATACCGTCCCTTGTGTTGCGAGCTACGTCGGCGGTGATATCGTTGCGGGAGTACTTGCGTCGAAGATGCACAGGAACCCCGAGATCGCCCTTTTCATGGACATCGGCACGAACGGCGAGATCGCCGTCGGGAACAATGAATGGCTCATGACCGCGGCCTGTTCGGCAGGGCCGTGTTTTGAGGGGAGCGGGATTAAACACGGAATGCGCGCCACCGAAGGGGCCATCGAATCGATCAGAATAGACCCTGAAACCTTCGAGACCGAGATCGGGGTGATCGGACGCGGGAATCCCCTCGGCATCTGCGGTTCGGGGATGATCGACGCCCTCTCCGAAATGTTCCTCACCGGTGTTGTTGACCAGAAGGGGAGGATTGTGGAGGATAGAAGGACCGACAGGATCAGGAAAGGCGATATCGGGGATGAGTTCGTCATTCACAGGGGCGCCGGCAGGGACATTGTCCTGGCCGAGGCGGACATTGAAAACATTCTGAGGGCAAAGGCCGCGATATACGCCGGCGTCTCCCTGCTCCTGAAGGAGGTCGGCTTCGGCCTCGATGCGATTGACCGGGTCT
>DATJWU010000313.1:0-3485 GCA_035501055.1 Thermodesulfovibrionales bacterium | reverse complement strand
CGAAGAAGGAGGCCATAATGGCGACACTCAGCAGGAAAACAGTGTTCGTGTTTCTCTGAACGAGCACCTTGTCCACCGCGGGCTTCACAAGCCAGGCGAGGGCGCCGTTCAGGCCCGAAACCGCCAGGCCGAGGATGGCTGCGAGGATCAGGCGATTGAGGTAGGGTTTGACAAGACGTAGTATTTTTCTGAGGCTTTCCATCAGTGTTCCGTGGAGGCCGCAATCTCAGGAAGGGCCCATCCGGTCAGTTCAGCGATCATCCCCGCAACCCTGCGGGAGGGGCGCCTGCCGGAAAAAGATTTCCTCACTTCTTCCATCGACGCAACCATCTTCTCCCGATAAGGCTTGTCAACGACGATCCTTGTGAGTTCTTCAAGGACGGCTTCAGGATGCGCGCCATGCTGAATCATCTCACGGACCACCTCTTTCCCTGCGATAATATTTACGAGTGAAATGTGACGGACTTTGAGCACGGCCCTTGCCAGATAATAGGTAAGGGCAGAGACCTTATAGACGACAACCGACGGCACGCCGAGGAGCGCGGCCTGAAGGGTAGCGGTACCCGATGCGATTACCGCCGCGTCGGAAAAGGCAAGACACCTCAGGGCGTCACCCCGCGAGAACGTGACGCCTTCTTTCTTGAGGGCCTCTATGTCCTCCCTGAAGCTCTCCGCCTCTATATTCGGCGCGAGGGGGGTGAAGAAACGCGCACCCGGAAGATCTCTCCCCGAGACCTTCACGAGTCCCGCAAAGAGGGGGAGAAGCGCCTTGAGTTCATTCGGCCTCGATCCTGGAAGGAGCGCGATCTTCAAGGCTGAGTCGGGACCGGGGACCGGGGATGCTTCAGCTGCTGTCTCTGCCTCGTAGTCCTCGATCTCCTCGAGGGCAGGGTGGCCGACAAACTCGCAGGGGATGCCGGCCTTGCGGTAAATCTCCTCTTCAAAGGGGAGAATGGCTGCGACCCTGTCGGTAATCTCGCCCATTGTCTTTACCCGTCTTTTCCTCCAGGCCCAGACCTGGGGGCTCACGTAATAGAGTACCCTGAGTCCTTTCTTCTTCGCCACCCTGCCGAGTCTGAAATTAAAGTCGGGATAGTCGA
Source organism: Thermodesulfovibrionales bacterium (assembly GCA_035501055.1). Taxonomy (GTDB): domain Bacteria; phylum Nitrospirota; class Thermodesulfovibrionia; order Thermodesulfovibrionales; family UBA9159; genus DATJWU01. The sequence continues at coordinate 2,385 of DATJWU010000313.1, read as the reverse complement.
TCAGCACGACGACGTCCGGTTTCAGATCGGAAAGCGCCTTTGCGGCGGCCTTGAAGGATTCGCGTATGCGTCTCAGCGAGGGCAGGAGTTCCGTAATCCCGAGGCCGCTCGAGATGCCCGACAGGATCTCCACCCCCGCGTCCCGCATTCTTTCACCGCCTATGCCGACGACCCTTATCTCGGGCCACATACGCTTCAGCTCTTTCGTGAGCATCGAACCATACCACTCCCCGGAGCTTTCACCGGCCACGATCATGACCGTTTTCACCGGGAAAGCCTTTTTCTTCTGACGGAGTCCCCGGTCTTCATCTCTATCGCGAGAAGACCTTCTTTATTATTTCGGCGATTTTTTCGATGGCCGATTCCTCGAGTTCGGGATACATCGGCAGGGAAAGGACCTCGGCTGACGCCTTTTCCGTGCAGGGGAAATCGCCTTCCTTATACCCGAGATACCCGAGGGCCTTCTGCAGATGAAGGGGCCGTGGATAATACACGACGGATGAGACCGAATGCTCTTTCAGTTCCTTCTGTATCCTGTCTCTTTCTTTTGACATGATCGTATACTGGTTGTACACGTGGGAAACGCCTTTCTTTTCCGTGGGGCAGCTCACAAAATCGCAGAGCAGGGACCGGTAGATGGACGCTTTTTGCCGCCTCTGCCGGTTATACTCGTCGATCTTCCCGAGTTTGATGAGGAGTATGCCCGCCTGCAGCTCATCGAGCCTGCTGTTGAAGCCAACGGACTCATGGATATATGACCCTTTTGAGCCATGGTTTCTGAGGCTCCTCAAGGTCTCCGAAAGGGCTCTGTCGTCGAAGGTTATCATCCCCCCGTCGCCGTAGGCTCCCAGATTCTTGCTCGGATAAAAACTGAAGCACCCGGCATTGCCGAAGCTTCCGACCTTTTTCCCCTTCACCTGCGCGCCGAAGGCCTGAGCACAGTCCTCTATCACGGAAAGGCGGTGCCTCGCTGCGATTTCCATGATCCGCTCCATGTCGGCGGGATGGCCGAAGAGATGGACGGGAAGGATCGCCTTTGTGCGCGGCGTGATCTTCTCCTCTATCCTGCCGGGGTCGATATTGAAACTGTCCGGATCTATATCAACAAATACAGGTTTCGCCCCTGTGTACGCGATTGCCTCGGCGGTGGCGAAGAAGGTGAAGGGCGTGGTAATGACCTCATCGCCCTCGCCGATCCCGAGGGCCTCGACAGACAGGTGGAGGGCATCGGTCCCTGATGCAACGCCGATCGCATCGGACACGCCGGTATAATCCGCTACCTTCTTCTCGAATTCCAGGACCCTCGGGCCGAGAATGTAATGGGAGCTCTCGAGGATCCCGCTCATCATCTTAAAGATATCGTCCCTGATTCCGACGAACTGTCTGCCCAGGTCAACCATGGGTATCATCAGCTGTTCTCCTCATGCATGAATTTATATTCAAAACCGTCTTAAGCGCATTCCGCCCCTCAACACCGGAAACCTTCGGTCTCTCCCTGGTGATAACGCAGCGGAGGAAATCCTCCAGCTCACTTCTGAGGGGTTCTTTCTGTTCTGGTCTGACCGTCTCGACGATAAGACCGGGAAGAGATTCGCCGGGGGTATCGGACAGCGAAGCGTCGCGTGGTGAGCCGGACGCGCCCTCATACCGGCGTACCTCCGCGGTCTGGTAATCCAGCTCCAGCAAGGCGTTCTGCTGGAATACCTTCAGACTTCTTTGCCTCTGCCGGGCGATGCGGCTTGCCGTAAGCAAGGCCGCTGCGCCGTTGTCGAAGCCGAGCCATGCCCGCGCCTCATCGATCTTTTCCGTCACCAGGGAAAACCCTGCAGCGCAAATTGTTTTTATCGGCGAACCGACGAGACCAAGGATGATGTCGATGTCATGGATCATGAGATCGAGGGTGACATCGACATCGGCCGCCCTGTTGAGGAAAGGGGATACCCGCACCGCTTCGATGAAGCGCGGGGCATCCACCATGCCGGAAAGGGCGATGACGCCCTGGTTATAGCGTTCGAGATGTCCCACCTGGAGGACGGAGCCCTTCCGGTCGGCTTCCCGTATGAGTTCGTCAGCCTCATCAAGAGTCGCGGTGATCGGTTTTTCGACGAGCAGGTCCTTCCCGGCCCGCAGACAGTCAAGGGCGATCTCATAATGCGAGATGGTGGGCACCACGATGCTGAACGCCTCTGCGGCGTCGAGGACGTCTTTGTGGCTCCGGAAAGCCTTCGTCCCAAACTTCCTCGCGATCGCTTCGGCCCTGTCCCCGTCGGTATCGACTACACCGACGAGTTCGGCATCATGGAGTTCCGCATAGACACGGGCGTGGTGCTGCCCGAGATAACCGGCGCCGATCACGGCGATTTTTACAGGCATGTGTCACCTTTC
>DATJWU010000312.1:0-3755 GCA_035501055.1 Thermodesulfovibrionales bacterium | reverse complement strand
AGGACTACGGGCTTGGCTGACGGGGAGAGGTAAAGAGGAGGTATATACTTTTCCGCATATGATGCGCGCTTTGCCGCATAGTCCGGATATGTCTCTGAGACAAGACCTGCGGGAAAAGAACGAAACTTTCCCTGCATTCCTCTGGCATTCCCTTTGCATTTATGAAAGATGCGACATGCACGCGAGAAAAGAACAACGTGACGCTGCATGGGAAAAGAGGGGAAATGACAGGAGGGGGAGTTCTTGCGGGACGTCCGGCCGGCGGGTCAGCGACTGTCCTTGTCGTCGATGACAATCAGGGCGTACGCATCCGTGCCGCCGATGCCTTGAAGGGCCTGGGGTACACCGTTCTTGAAGCCGAAAACGGTTTTTCCGCCCTCGCCCTTGCCGCATCATGGAGGGGAGCGATCGATGTGGTTCTTGCCGACATCATCATGCCTTACTTAAACGGCATCGAATTCGTCGAACGTCTCAAGGCCGTCAGAAACGATTTCAGGGTCCTCTACATGTCGACACATCTGAACGACCTCATCCCGAATCACAAATGCTGGGCGGATGAGGCGCATTTTATCTGGAAACCCTTCACGGCAGCAGACCTTGTCCGGAAGATCGGTGACCTGGTCGCAGAGGGCACGCGGTGACCTCCCCTGTCCGCGAGATCCCTGAGAAGAGAAGAGTCCTGATCGTTGACGACGACGACAAAATCAGAGACATGCTCTGCCACTATCTTCGCCTTCACGGTTACGAGGTGCATGGCGCGGAAAACGGCATCTCTGCCATGCGTCTCCTCAGCGACAGCGGACAGGGCTTCGATGTCGTCATCACCGATTACGACATGCCGGAAATGGGAGGGATAGAGCTCGTGAGGAACATCCGCCACCGATTCGCCCCGCGGACGATCATCGGCATGAGCGGCATGGATAGCACAGAGAAGGACTTCATCAGCGTCGGCGCGCATGCTTTTTTTCCGAAGCCCCTAGAATTGCAGGACATCCTCGACAGCCTCCGCGCGTTTCCCGGATGTGCACAGGGCGAGGCCTGACCCCAGGCTATACGTTGAACCTGAAATTGATGATGTCGCCGTCCTTCACCTCGTAGGTCTTGCCTTCGAGCCGCAAGAGTCCTCTGTCCCGTGCGGCAGCCATGCTCCCGCAGGAGATGAACTCCCCATAGCCCAGGACCTCCGCCCTGATGAAACCCCGTTCGATATCAGAATGTATCCTGCCGGCGGCCTTCTGGGCGCTCATCCCTTTTGTGATGGTCCAGGCCCTCACCTCGTCCTCGCCGCAGGTGAGGAAGGAGACCAGTCCCAGGAGGTCGTAGCTTACGTGTATCAGTCTGTTCAGTGCAGGTTCTTCTATGCCGAGGTCTGAGAGAAAGGCCCCTGCCTCTTCCGGTGACAGCTGGGCGATCTCCATCTCGATCTTCCCGCACAGGACCAGCGATGCATGACGTGCGATGCCCGATGCGTTTCCTGCTCTGGAGGAAAAATATGCATCTGCCCCCTTCTGGAGTTGTGCGGCCCTGTCGGAATTCAGGTCATTCTCTCCGACATTCAGCACCACGACTTCGGGTTTGGTCGAGATGAACTGGAGCGGCTTCATGATCTTTTGTTCTTCCTCGTCAAAGGATATATTCCTGAGGGGTATTTCTTTCTCAAGGGCGTCTTTGCACTTCAGCAGCAGCTTCTTTTCGCCTTCGTGAGGCTTCTTTCCTCTCTTTGCTCCTTCCTCCATCCTCTCGAGCCTTTTTTCGACAAATTCGAGATCTCCCAGGACGAGCTCGAGTTCCACCGTCTCTATGTCCCGAAGTGGATCAACGTCGTTCATCGGATGGGGCACCGACTCGTCCCCGAAGGCCCTCACCACATGGACGATCGCCTCGACATCCTTGATGAGGTCGAAGACCTTCCTGTTTTGCCCGGCATCTCCCTTTGTGAGGCCGATGTAGTCGATATACTCGACCGTGGCGTAGGTGGTCTTCTTGGGCCGGAAGATCTCCGCGAGATTGTTGATCCGCGGATCAGGAACCCTGACCACGCCGAGATGCGGTTCACCGCTGACCGTCGCATACACCGTAGTTTCGATATTCTGTCCCGTGAGCGCATTGAAGACCGTTGTTTTCCCTGAGTTCGAAAGGCCGATGATCGCTAATTTCAATTGATTCTCCTTTATCTGAACATTCTCAGATATAAAAAGTAAACACAGAGTCACAGAGACACGGAGTTATCTTCAGTATTGTGCAAAGAATCAGTTCAGAAAGACAGAGCACTACTCTTATTTCGTCCTCTTCCTCTGTGCCTCAGTGTCTCAGTGGTTCCATTTGCAGGCGTAAGACTGCTACATCTGCCTTCGTCCCTCGAGGGCTTTGCTCAGAGTCACCTCGTCGGCAAATTCGATGTCGCTCCCCATCGGCAGGCCGTAGGCTATCCTCGTGACCGTCACCGGGATGTCGCTGAGACGCTCTCTTATGTACTGGGCCGTAATTTCCCCTTTCGTGTTGGGGTTCGTCGCGATGATTACCTCGGTAATGTGGTCGGCGCTGATCCGGTCGATCAGCTCCCTGATCTTCAGCTTCTCGGGGGTGACGCCGTCCATGGGAGAGATCGAACCAAGCAGCACGTGGTACAGCCCGCGGTAAACCCCTGATCGTTCCACCACGAGGATATTGCTCGGCTCTTCGACCACGCAAACCTTCGAATGGTCTCTGTGCGGGTCCCTGCAGAGTTCGCAGAGGTCGGCGTCGGTGATATTGAAACAGCGTGAACAGAACCGGGCTCTTTCCTTGACCTCTTCAATCGCCTTCGCGATGCCCTTCGCCTCCTCTGCGGGCATGGTGAGGATAAAGAAGGCGAGACGCTGGGCGCTCTTTCTCCCGATGCCGGGAAGCTTCGTGAGTTCCTGGATGAGATTCTCGATTATGCCCTGGGTCATCCAAACATGTTTCCCATGCCGGGAAGCTGGAACCCTCCGGTGAGTCTGCCCATTTCCTCGCTGACCATCTGCTGGGCCCTTCTCAATGCCTCATTGGCCGCCGCAAGGATGAGGTCCTGGAGCATCTCCACGTCGTCGGGATTCACCACGTCTTTTTCGATCTTTATCGAAACAATCTCGTTTGCCCCGTTTGCAACTACGGTAACCATTCCGCCCCCGGCGCTCGCCTCGACAGTCTTCTTCTTCGCCTCTTCCTGCAGCTTCTGCATCTGGGCCTGAAGCTTCTGGGCCTCACGCATGATATCCCCGAGCATTTTCTTAGACATCTTTTCCTCCGTTCTCCGAATTTTCCTTTGTCTTTATCGTCACGATCCTTCCGTCAAATAGCTCTATCGCTTCCTTCACCAGAGGTTCAGACAATATCCGCTCCTTGATCTCCTTCTTGCGCGCGACCTTCTTTTTCACCGTATCGATCCTGAGAGACAGTTTCCTTTGGACGACTGCAGAGGCGATCTCTTCTATCAGTCTTTGGTTCTTCCTGACGGAATCCTCATGGATGGCCACTCCCCCGGTGAAGGTGAGCGTGAGGGTCTCTCCGTCAATTGACCCCTCGGCCTCCCCAAGTTTCGAGGCCAGCGGAGGGTTGACCGCATCAACCTTCCCGAGTATCACCCGCCAGAAATCCCCTTCCCCGCCGGTCTGAACGTCCTCGGCAGGGGGTTTTTCCCCAGGTGAAGCTCCCCGCGCATCTCCGCTTATGATCACGCAGCCAGCGGGGGGGGAGGTCACAGACGCCACCGCCAGCGCCCCGGGGGCATCAGC
>DATJWU010000311.1:0-2124 GCA_035501055.1 Thermodesulfovibrionales bacterium | reverse complement strand
TTTGCTGCAGGATGAATCCTTCATTCCGATTCTTGCGAGGCTGAAACCCCTTCGCTCGATGAGCAGCTCTTTGCATGAAGGGCAGTAGGTGTTCTCTCCGCCTTCGCCGGGCACATTCCCCTCATAGACGTACCTGAGCCCGGCCTTCACGCCAATCTCTCTCGCTTTCCTCAGCGTAGCCACAGGAGTTCTGGGACGGTCGAGCATTTTGTATGTCGGATAGAACTGCGTCACGTGCCATGGTATCGCTGCGTCGACAGAAACGATGAATGCAGCGGCCTTCTCGAGGAAGTCCTCGGAATCATTATGGCCGGGGATGATCAGGGTGGTGACCTCGACCCATACACCCAATTCCTTCATAAGCCTGATGGTATCGAGAACAGGCTGGAGTTTTCCACCCACGACCTTCCTGTAAAAATCATCGTCGCCCTTCAGGTCTATGTTGTTGGCGTCAAGATAGGGGGCGATGAGTCTCGTCGCCTCAGGGCTGGTGTATCCGTTGCTCACAAAGACATTCTTCAGTCCTTTTTGACGGGCAAGCCGCGCACAGTCGTAGGCAAATTCAAAGAAAATCGTCGGTTCGGTATAGGTGTAGGAGATGCTCCCGCAGCCGGCCCGCTGGGCCTCTTCCACGACCTGCTCGGGGCTCATGGCAACGCCGGGGATATCGGCGTACTCCTGCGGATATTTGGAGATCTCGTAGTTCTGACAGTGAAAGCACCGAAAGTTGCAGCCCACCGTGGCTATGGAATATGACCGTGAGCCGGGCTGAAAGTGAAAGAGCGGCTTCTTCTCGATCGGATCAACGTGGCTCGCGATTACCTTTCCGTAGACCAGGGTATAGAGCGTTCCATCCCTGTTTTCGCGCACGGCGCATATACCCCTCCTGTCAGGATGGATGACGCAGTAGTGGCTGCAGAGGCGGCATGCGACCTTTCCGTCGCCTGCCTTCTCATACAGCATCGCCTCTTTCATTCCGTTTTCTTCGATGCCTTCTTCCCTGCAGGCGTCTTCTTCTTTGCGGTCCCGGAAGCAGCAGCCTTTTTCTTCGCCGCCGGCTTCTTCGCCTGTCCTGTTTTCGTCGCTCCTGCCGCTTTCGCCTTCCGGCCTGCGGTGATCGCTTCGGCCTCCTGTTCTATCTCCCCTGAGCGCCGCTCCATAACGATCCTCTCGGCCTCGAGCCAGTCCTCGAGGGCAAAGCCGTGGGCCCTTCCCCTTCGTTCGTAGAGTCCATACGCAAGACACGCAATTTCATCGAGCACTTTCTTCCTTCTCTCCATGGTTAACCTCCCAAAAAAAATCAGACTGTTTCTTTAGTGAAAGGATAGCACAGAGGGCAGCATTGTCAATCGGTCTTCTTCCGTCATGGCTGGATACGGCCCGGGATATGGCGCCCGCTATAGACAGTGCAGAGCGGTCTGCTATAATTCTTTCATGGATATCCCGAAGAGAAAACTCGGCGCAACAGGGGTCGACGTGACCATCCTCGGCCTCGGCGGGGAAGGCATCCTGCGGACCTTCGGCCGCGAGAGGGAGGCCTCCCGTCTCATCAACGAAGCCCTCGACCTCGGCATCACCTACTGCGAATCAGCCCGTGCCTATTCAGGAAGCGAGGAGTATTACGGAAAGGCCCTCAGGGAACGCCGCAAGGAGATATTTCTTGCGTCCAAATCCCATGCGCGGGACAAGGCAGGCGCACTCCTCCATCTTCAGGAAACCCTGAAGAACATGAAGACCGACCATCTCGATCTCTGGCAGATACACGACATCAGGGACCGCGATGACATGGAACAGATCTTCGCTCCCAAGGGGACGCTCGAGGCCTTTGCGGAAGCGAAGCAACAGGGGCTTGTGAGGTACATCGGCGTCACCGGGCACCACGACCCGTCACTCCTCAGGGAATGCATCGAGAGCCGCGCCTTCGACACAGTCCTCATGCCGGTAAATCCTGCAGAACCGAAGCACCTGAGCTTTCTCGCCGGCGTCCTCCCCGTGGCGGAGCAGCTCGGCATGGGCATCGTCGCCATGAAGGTCTATCTCCGGGGACTTGCGGCGAGACTTCCCTGGTACGAGACGATGGAGCCCTTCTATCGCTTCGCGCTCTCCCAGCCCGTCACCACGGCA
>DATJWU010000310.1:0-6747 GCA_035501055.1 Thermodesulfovibrionales bacterium | reverse complement strand
ATTACGATGTTGCGCAGGCTCTGGGCGCAGAAGTCCATGATCCAGCCCATCTCCACGCGCGTGGGATCGATGTCGAGCCGTCTCATCTTGGTGAGGCGTGCGAGCTGTTCGTCGTTGTAGTTGCGCTCATGCTGCATCCGGGAGGTCATCGCGACCATGGCAAGGTTGTGGGCATTCATGATATCGTTGATGTCGCCCGTAAGCCCCAGAGAGAACTCGGTCATAGGAATCAGGAGGGAGTTGCCGCCTCCGGCCGCCGTGCCCTTGACGTTCATCGTCGGGCCTCCGGAAGGCTGGCGCAGTGCCCCCCCCACGTTCACGCCCCGTTTGCCGAGACCTTCCATCAAACCGCACGAGGTGGTGCTCTTGCCTTCGCCCAGAGGCGTCGGGGTTATCGCGGTCACCTCGATGTACTTGCCGTCGGGATTCTTCTTGAGGCGGTTGATGACCTTGAGAAAATCGATCTTCGCCAGACGGCCCATGGGAAGCATCTCGTCCTTTTGCAGTCCAAGTTTGTCGCGCCACGCCTCAGGAGAAGGCATGTTTTTTTCCGCTTCTTCGGAAATCTGCCAGTCAGCTAACTTCGTCGCATCGAACGGCATGGTGAATCCTCCTTAAATAGAGAGATTTAACTAAACTAGCCATTGAGCCTCAGAAATGACCTAATGACTCAAAACCTTGAAAACTTTAATAGGCTTATAATATATTTTAATAGTTTCTTTTTTTCAAGACTTTTTTTTATGCCTACCAGACAGCCGACAGGACCGCTCACGAAGCCGACCAGCCAGTCAAATCTTCGACAATCGTAACACGACAGTCTTATTTGCTTGAAAGGTTGCCCATTCGGCGATATATTGTAACGAGAAAGAAGCGCCGCGATAAGAAAGGCCATTTTGTGAGCGGCAACAGTTGAGCGTATTAATCGATGACAGGCAAGAGAGAGGAGACACGGCATGAAATACTTAGTATTCGGTTCAGGAGGACCTGGGTTTTCATCTCAGGAGGAAGCAGTCAGCGTGCTTGAGCAAATAGTACTTCCAAGTTTTGATAAACTCATCGCACTTGAGAAGAAGAAAAAAATCCTGGGAGGGCTTCCGGTGGGAGACAGAGCGTTCGCATTTATCGCGGATGCGTCTTCGAACGAAGAATTGGACCGGATGCTTCGGGAACTCCCGATGTGGGGGGCTTTGGACTGGGAAGTCACCGCCCTTCAGACATTTGCAGGGCGAGCCGACCAGGAACGGGCCATTGTCAAGAAACTGAAGAGATGACGACTATTGCGGTCTTCAACGCGGCCTGGAACAAGTACCTATGGAACTGACCGGTGCGCAAAAGGAGAAGGCCCTCCACGACGCCGGGCTGCCGCTGCTCCAGGATGCGGCCCTTGATGGCAAGGTGGTCCTTATCAGGGTCGATCACAACGTCGTCAAGAAAGGGGAGATACGGGATCCCTTCAGGATCGACCGTACGATCGGAACCCTTTTCAACATCGTTGAACGCGGGGGAAGGCCGATCCTGATGACCCATATCGGCAGGCCGAAAGACAAGAAAACGGGGAAGATAGCATGCAGGCGCGACGAATCCGTCGAGGCCGTCGCACAGTATCTGGAACAGAAACTCCATACCAGGTTTCAGATCCCACATTTCCCGGCTGATCCGGAAAGAGGGATCCGGGGGATCGATACCTCGATAAATCTCGCGATACGGGAGCTGAGAGGGAGGAAGATAGGCGGCATTTACCTGCCCAATACGCGGTGGTTTTCCGGTGAGGAGAGCGGCGGCGAGGCGGCCGGGAATTTTGCCGTGCAGCTGGCCGGACTGGCTGATGTCTATGTCAATGACGCCTTCGGCTCATGGCAGGCCCATGCCTCGACCTGCGAGGTCACCGCGCACCTTCCTTCCTTTGCCGGCTTTCTCCTCCAGCAGGAGATCCTGAACCTCGGGAGAGTGCTGAACCCGGAAAGACCCTTTGTCGCGGTCGTCGCCGGCTCCAAGTACGACACAAAGATCGGGCCGATTTCCGCAATCTACGAGAAGGTCGACCGGCTCATCCTGGGCGGCGTGATTTACAACACCTTCCTCTGCGCAAAATACAACGTCGCGATACGGGGGGTCGACGACGAAGACAAAGCGCTTGCCCGCGAGCTCGTCGAAAAAGATGCGGCGCGCCGGAAGATCGTCGAACTCCCGTATGTCGTTGAATCGGATACGATGGAAGGACGCATCGAAGGCAGGTTCCGCACGATTTCGATACGCGACTTCAGACCCGGCGCTTCCTTCGGCTATATCCTCGACATAGATCCCGCGTCCTTCGAAGACCCCCTCGTGGCCGGAACGATTGGGACGGCGAAGACGATATTCGTCAATGCCGTGATGGGCTATACCCCTCACTTCACCTCAGGCTCTCAGGCCCTTGACCACACCATCGACGGCAACAGGGACGCCATGAAGATGTACGGCGGAGGCGACACGCTACAGGAATTCAAGGACCTCTGTCCCGGCCTCTACCTTTCGGTAATGGACAACGCCAAGTATTACTTCTTCACAGGCGGCGGGACGGTGCTCACTGCGATCGAACAGGGAAGCCCCTACGGGCTCAAGCCCGTCCGCGCACTCATCGAATCAAAACAGAGAGAGGGAACAGCATCTTGAAGAAACTCCTTTGGGGAAGCGGTATCCTTCTGGCGCTTATCCTCGTTTTTGTCCTCGGGCTAAGCCTCTTCATCAAGAATTCTCTGAAGAGCGAGCAGCTCAAAGCGCTCATCATCCCGAAAGTGGAAGCATTCACCGGGAGAAAAGCCCAGATCGATCAGATACATGTCTCTCTCTTTAAGGGGATCATCGTAAGGGGAATACACCTCAAGGAGCATGACGGGGAAAAGGATTTCCTCGCCGCCAGGGAGTTCATCCTCGATTACAACCTCTTTCCCCTCCTGAGAAAGGAGATCGTCATAAAAAGGATTGAGGTCCTTTCTCCCTCCATCTCTCTGAGGAAGGAACGTGACGGGACGTACAATTTCAGCGACCTTACCGGGAAGGAAAGAGGTCAAAAGAGAAGCCCCTCACCCGGAGACCAGGGAGAAAGGAGCTTCCCCTTTACGGTAACCACCGACAAGATATATATACGGGACGCTATAGTCACTTTCAGCGATGACCGTAAGGAACTGCCCGACATGACCGCAAATGCCGATATCGAAATGACGGTCCTCGCAGGAAAGAGGCCGGAGGAATTGAAGGCCTCGGGGGTGCTCCGTCTGAAGGAGTTGAAGACCGCCCTCAACGGCATCCCGGTTGTATCGTCCGGCACCGTGACCGTCGACAGCGGGGCCGTCCGGCTGAGTCTTGAAACGACGATCGGCAAGGGGACAATCCGGACAACGGGCACCATCACGGACTATCTCGGTTCGCCCGACATTTCCCTCGACATCTCGGCCCGGGAACTCGACATCGATAGTCTGGCCGCAGCGGGAGGAAGCACGCCGGCGAAGGCTGACGGACGCACACGCACCACGACGGGAAAGGCACAGAAGGGCGAAGGGTCGGTGCCGCGGGAAATAAATGCGGCAGGGGAAGTGAAGGTCGCCACCGCCACTCTTAAGGGTTATCGGATCAAAGACCTTTCGCTGAAATACCGGTTTGCCCATCACGGCATGATCCTGGAACCCGTACAGACAACCTTTTCCGGCGGAGGCAACGTCAGGACCGAGGGTACTCTCAACGGCGGTTTCCGGTTCAACTACATCCCCGGAGGAGACGATGCCCTGTCACGAGCAAAGAAAAGCCTTACCGGAAAGGGTACGCTCACCCTGAGCAGATGCGAGGTCATCGAGTCAAAGATTACCGATGCGATAGCACTTCTCACCGGAGTCGAAGACCTTAAGAGACCCCGCTTCGAGAGCGGGGAGTTCGACTTCTCGGTAAAAGACCAGAAGGTCTTCCTCAATGGCGGTCTGAGTTCCGCCACCGTCACCGTCGGGACCTCAGGCACCGTCGGCTTCGACGAGCGCATGGACATTGCGGCGGACCTCAAGCTGTCGCCGGCCCTTGCGGCAAAGCTGCCGACGGCGCGGATCACGGCTTCTATGAAGGACGGACAGGGGTGGACGGTCATTCCTCTCAAGATTACCGGCACGGTGGAAAAGTCCTCGGTGAAGCCGAATCCTGCGGCCCTCAACAAACAGATCGAACAGGGGATTCGCGAAGAGGTGGGAAAGAAACTATTGAAAGATATTCTCGGAAAGTGACCGGCAGGGGATGGAGATAGCGAAGGCGGTCAATCGGGACCGGCTGCTTGATCTTTTTACGGAGCTGCTCCGCGTGAGCTCGCCGTCCTTCGGAGAAAGGGCGCTGGGGGACCTTCTTGCGGACAAGCTTGAGAGGCTCGGCTGCGCGGTGGTGTTGCAGGAATACGGGAAGTCCTTTAATCTTCTTGCACGCAAGAATGGAAACAACAACGCACTCCCCCTGCTCCTGAGCGGTCACATGGACACCATAGAACCCACAGACGGGCTCGTCATCAAGGTCGAGCGGGGCGTCGTCAAGACCGCAGGCGACACCATTCTCGGCGCAGACGACAAGAGCGCCCTGGCACAAATTCTTGAGGCGCTCACCGTGCTCGGGGAACGGAACATTCCTCACGGCGAGATCGAAATCGTCTTCAGCTCCGGAGAGGAAAAGGGCCTCCACGGCGCAAAAAACCTCGATTTCGCCGCCCTCAGGAGCAGACATGCCCTTGTCCTCGACTGCGGGGGCAGCGTGGGGAAAGTGGTGGTGGCAGCCCCCTCGCATTACACATACCGCATGTGCGTGACCGGGAGGTCCGCTCATGCAGGGATAGAGCCTGAAAAGGGGACCAATGCGATCAGGGTCGCCTCGGAGATCATCGCGGGAGTGGCTGACGGCAGGCTCGATGACCACACCACCGCGAACATCGGAATTATCACAGGCGGCACCGCAACAAACGTGGTCGCCAGAGAGGCCGTGGTCCACGGAGAGATCCGCAGCCACGATCGCGGCAGGCTCGAAGAAGTGAAAAGGGCGGTCTTCGAAACAGCCCGCGCCACTGCTGAAAAGCGCGGGGCGCGGGTCGGCATATCGGGGCATGACGAATACCGGGCCTTTACGATAAGCCCCGACGAACCCTTTCTCCGTTACATCCTGGGTGTGCATGAGGCGTGCGGCATCACACCGGCCCCTGTCGCCACCGGCGGCGGGTCGGATGCAAATGTCTTTCACGAGCACGGCATTATGGCGATCAACATATCGACAGGCATGGAAAAGGTCCACTCGGCCGAAGAGTACATTTCCCTGGAAGACCTTTACAAAGGGACTCTCGTCGTATTGAAGACGATAGTCGACTTTGAAACCTTCACACGCAGCGGCTGAGCGCTGTCTGATGTCTGGAACACCGATAATCCCTTTGCTATAATGAGGCTATGAAGAGAGGGCTGCCGGGATTTTTGGACTACACGGGGACGATCTCCCTTGTGCTCCTGCTCCTTGCCGGTCTTTCTCTTCCCACTCTGGAGGCACGGGAGGACAAGAAGATGGCCGAACTGAAGATATCATCACCAGTGTTCGAAAACAACGGCGCTATTCCAACGAAGTATACCTGCGACGGCGCGGACGTGAATCCGCCCCTCAAGTTTGAGAATATCCCCCCAGCCGCAAAATCGCTCGCGCTCATCGTCGATGACCCTGATGCGCCGGCCGGTACGTGGGTGCACTGGGTCGTCTGGAACATCGATCCCAAGACAGGCGAGATCAGGGAAAATAGTGTTCCCGCAGGGGCGCTCCAGGGGATGAACGATTTCAGGAAGCATGACTACGGCGGTCCATGCCCGCCTTCAGGAACGCACCGATATTTCTTCAAGCTCTATGCCCTCGATGAGCCCGTCACCCCCGGTGCCGGCGCAACGAAGATCGATCTCGAGAAGGCGATGAAAGCGCACATCGTTGCCCAGGCCCAGATTGTGGGACTCTACCGCAGAAAATAGGTACGGCACCGCGCCGTTTCTTCTGTAGCTCCTTATCCCGACGAATGGAGAGATGTTTGCTGACCACAGCGAACCACATTGGTGTATGTGAATTGGGAGAGAGTTGTACCGAGATCAAAAGATTTCAGAGGCGTGCCGGCTTACTTGATAGTCTTCAGCTTCTTGAGCAGGACCAGAGATATTTCGTATTTGCTGCCTTCTTCTTTTCTCACTAAATCAAAAAAATCGCAATGAATACAGTCTCCTAATTTTTGAGCAAAGGTGCCCTGAACCTCTCCCTCACAAAACGTTCCGGCCACAACCCAGCAAGCTCTGCCCGCATTCGTACCGCCATGAACACCATGAAGCCGTTCATCTGCTGCAGCCGGGCATAGCCCCAGTTCCTTTTCGTTCCTCCCGCCTCGTTCCCTTCCGCACCCTTTGAGTTCCCAACAGTTCTTTCTCATAAGTGTACCGACAATTGTCTATTTTGCTCCGTTCAATGCTTTAGAAAGAAAACGATCTTCCATCTTCTAATTTCCTTCTTATTTTATTATATGCATATTTTTTGGCCTGATTCAATAACGCCCTGAATTGCCTGACCTCTTAACTATTATGATGGTGAGATCTTCTTCCTGAAAGCCTCACAGCTTCGTGCTCTCCCCGTTGTCCAGAGTACTTTTGGTAACAGACGGGCTGTCCCTCGCCTCTGGTAACAGAACCACGCAGTCGACACAGGGGCATTAGTGCGTAGATATGACTTCCCAAGAAA
>DATJWU010000309.1:0-2150 GCA_035501055.1 Thermodesulfovibrionales bacterium | reverse complement strand
TCTCAGGGAAGGAGTCAATTCTCTGGATACTTCTTATGAAAGAAACGGTGAAGAATTTCACGTTTCTCTCACGTTACAAAGGGCGAATCAGTCTAAATGAATGATTCTTTTATGTTTTTACTTTAACCCCAGCACATCCTGCATGTCATAGAACCCTGCCGGCTTGCCATGAAGCCAGACGGCCGCCTTGAGTGCGCCTCGCGCAAAGGTGTCCCTGCTCGAAGCCTTGTGCGTAATCTCTATCCTCTCGCCGAGTCCGCCGAAGAGCACTGTATGCTCACCGACGATGTCGCCTGCCCGGACGGTCTGAATGCCTATCTCCTTCTTCGTCCTCTCCCCGATCAGGCCCTTCCGCGCGTATACCGCCACCTCATCGAGATCCCTGTTTACCGCCGCGGCAATCACCTGTGCCATCTTCATCGCGGTACCGCTCGGCGCGTCCTTTTTGAGGCGGTGATGGGCCTCCACGATCTCGATGTCATAGTCGTCGCCGAGCACTCTCGCCACGTCTCCGAGGACCTTCAAGAGGAGATTCACGCCCACACTCATATTCGGCGCCTGGACGATGGGGATCTGCCTGCCCGCTGCCCATACCGATTCCATGTCCTCCTTGGACAGACCGGTAGTGCCGATCACGATCGCCCTTCTCTTCTCCACCGCGAGTCTCACATGGCGAAGGGTCGCCTCCGTCGAAGTAAAGTCGACGATAACGTCACCCTTTTCGATCACCTCTTCGAGACCTCCGGCGAGCGCTACCTTCATCTCTCCGGCCCCGATGAGCTGGCCGACATCCTTCCCGATACCCTCATGACCCTGCCGCTCGACCGCACCGGCAAGGGTTATATCCTTATAGTCCTTTGTCAGGGCGATGATCCTGCTCCCCATCCTCCCTGTAGCCCCTGTCACGATAATCTTTGTCATATGAGAGACCTCCTTTAACTGATAAAAACTTCCTGCAAAAAAGAATTGGAACCTATCTCTCCTCTTCTCTTCGCGTCACGCGCAGAAAAGCGGGCATGCCGAAAAACCCTGTATCGTTCGCCCCAGCGAATCAGCCGGGCTGACGACACCGAAAAAGGTGAACCACAAGCGTTGCCGCACCGTTATCAGCTCAGGCGGAAAATCACCAGCCCGGATCGAGATCGAAAATGTCGTCGCATGTACAGGGTTTTCGAGGCACGCCCGTCTTCAAACGTCGTGCACAATTTTGTCTATTCCTCTTTCTTCTCTTCTTCTTCCTGATCCTCCCCGACCTTCTCGCCGGGAATCCTGTACTCCTCAGCCGCCCATTTCCCGAGATCGACGAGTTTGCAGCGCTCAGAACAGAAAGGCCTCCAGGGATTTTCCTCCCAGGTGGTCGCTGACCTGCATGTCGGACACATGATCTTCACGTCGCGTTATTTTGAAACGGATCCTTGCCATTTTTCAAGTTCTTTATGAGGAGGTCGGCAACAAGACCGTTCACCACGCCGGTTATCGTCCCGAGCAGAACAAGCACGGGCGTGATCATGATTATGGGCTCGATCTTCTGAATAAAGAGCAGGTACCCGAGAAAGAGTTGCGAAAGGTTGTGAAACAGTGCCCCGATGAGGCTCAGCCCCACGGGACCGAAGAGGCGCGGCACCAGCGCGAACACGATGCCCATCGAGAGCGTCCCGGCAACGCCGCCGCCCATACTGAGAATGAACCCAGGCCCGAGGAAGGAACCGCCGAAGATCGAGGCGAGCGTGACTCGCGTCATGGTCACCATCATTGCCGCCCTGAACCCGAAGAGCACGAGCGCCGTGAGGGTGATGATGTTCGCGATGCCTGCCCTGAGCCACGGGATAGGCATGGGGATGAGACTTTCAAGGCCGTGAAGCGCGAGGGCATAGGCGGAAAGGAGCGCGATCCTGTACTTATCCCGTGATTCCATCGAGCTTTCCGCCGTCCTTGTCAGGTCCTCCGACGATGACCGAGATCCTGCTCGGGAGACAGATTATCACTCCCCTCTCCGTCCATCCCTGCATCTCGCAGATCCTGTTCGGACAGGTCGCCTCAATGACTCTCACCTTCTTCCCCTTTATCTCTACCGTGAGTGCGCCGTGGGCGCCCCCGACCCGCACTGTCCTGTCGGAATCCAGCGGATACCGGTACGCGGTCCTGCCGTC
>DATJWU010000308.1:0-2519 GCA_035501055.1 Thermodesulfovibrionales bacterium | reverse complement strand
CAAAGCGGAACTCTCTGCATTCGGACTCGAAACCGACATAACCCTCTACCGGGGCGGCGGGTGTGAACAGTGCGCACACACCGGATACTTCGGCAGGTACGGCATCTTCGAACTCCTCGTCGTTGAGGATGACATCCGCACGCTCATTCTGAAGAATGCCGACGCAAACCAGCTCAGGGAAACCGCCCGCCAGCACGGCATGAGAACCCTTTTCGAGGACGGCTCCGACAAGGTCAGAACAGGCACCACGACCCTCAGCGAGGTGCTCAGGGTGACCCAGGAGGCATAGTTGTGGCGATCTTCTCTTATCGTGCAACCACGATGCAGGGCACGGTCGTGGAAGGTGTTATTGATGCTGCCGACGAAAAGACCGCGGTCGAAAGGCTGAGAAACAGCGGGATAATTCCCCTGAAAGTCTCCTCTTCAGGAGCAGGACTGAAAAAGAAAATCGCCCTGCGGGCGTCGAAGACGGACCTCCTCACCTTCACGACCGAATTGTCCGCCCTGCTCACCGCGGGCCTGCCTCTTGACAGAAGCCTGAACATCCTCGCCGAGATATCGGACAACAAAGATACGAAGGGAGTCATCCAGTCGATCCTGAAATCGATCCGTGAGGGGAGTTCATTTTCGGAAGCGCTGCTGCATCATCCAAAGATCTTCCCAAGGATCTACGTGAATATGGTAAGGGCAGGCGAGGCAGGCGGCGTACTCGATGCGGTTCTCGACAAGTTGAACGAGTTTCTCGAATCGTCGAAGGAGCTGAAGGATCAAGTGTTCTCCGCCATGATCTATCCCGCGATACTCGTACTCGTGGGCACCACGTCGATCGTGCTCCTTCTGGCCTTCGTGCTTCCGAGATTCTCCGTTATTTTTGCCGATATCGGAAAGGCGATGCCCCTCCCCATGCGGATTCTTCTGACCCTCAGCAACTCCATGCGCTCCTTTTGGTGGCTCTTCTTCCTGGCGGTCATTGTGCTCTGGCTTCTGTTCAGAAGCTACGTCAGGTCGGGACAGGGCAGGCGCCAGTGGGATGCCGTAAAACTCAGGCTCCTGAGCGACGTCATCAGGAAACTCGAAACAGCCCGCTTTTGCAGAACCCTCGGCACCCTCCTCAAGAGCGGTGTTCCCCTCCTCCAGGCGCTCCACAACTCAAAAGACGTTATCAGCAACCAGGTCATCGCGTCAGCGATCGATGCCGTTTCCAAAGGAGCAAAGGAGGGGAGAGGCATCGCGGATCCGCTCGTCGCTGCCCGGGTCCTTCCTCCCCTCGCACTCTCGATGATCAAGGTCGGCGAAGAGACCGGCCAGCTCGATGACATGCTCCTGAAAGTTGCATCGACGTACGAAAAAAGCCTTAAGACCGCGATCAAGAGATTTGTCAGCTTTCTCGAACCGGCCATGATTCTGGGGATGGCCCTGGTCATCGGGTTCATTGTAATCTCCATGCTTTTGTCAATATTCAGTATCACGGAACTGCCGTTCTGAAGAGTGAAAAGTGAACAGTGAAGAAGAAAGAAGGCAAGACGGATTTACCCTGCTTGAACTGATCGTCGTCGTTTTTCTCATCATCCTCATTGCCGGCCTTGCCGGTGTCTTCTTCGCGAACGGCCTTTCCTCGTCCAGACTCAGTGCGACCGCGCGGGAGCTGTCCGCCACGATCAGATATGCACGCTCGCTCGCACAGATCAGGGGAGACAGACAGACCGTTACCTTAGACCTCGATGCAAGAACCTACACTATGGCCGCCCGCGGCACAAGGGCCATCCCCGCGGGCATCACGGTCAAGGTCATCGATCCGCTGCTCGGCGAGGTCCAGCGGGACAAGTATGAGATCGTGCTGAATGATTCCGGTGGCGTGGAAGGGGGAACCGTCGTGCTTTCGGATGGCAAGAGATCGATGAGCATCCAGCCCGACCCCATAGTAGGAACAGTGATCGTGAAATGACGTATAGTGCACAATGCAGAGAGCAAAGGGCAAACTCACGGTGATCATTAAGCAAATGCAAAGCGAAAGTGCCAAATGAAAAATACACGATTAAGAAGTCTTCGATTTTGTGCTCTGCACGTTGCGCCCTGCAATTCCAAAGACGGCTTCACCCTCCTTGAGGTCCTCGTGTCCGTCGCCCTCCTTGCGATGGCGGTGACCATAGTGCTGCAGCTTTTTTCGGCCGACCTCAGGGCGATCTCTGCCTCGGAGGACTATGTGAAGGCCTCTGCACGGGCAAATGCAGCGATGCGCGACGTCCTTGATGACGACACGCTGGACGTGAAGTCATGGGGCGAGAATACGGAAGACGGCTATGCGCTGAATGTCGGCATCGAGGAGGTCTTAAAGGAAAGAACGGAGAACCTCCAGGTGAAGGTCCTCGAGATCACGCTCACCGTGAACTGGACACAGGGCTCGAAAACGAGGTCCATAACCCTGCGCACGCTGAAGACCGTGCCCAAACAGGCGTGACCATGCACGGAGACAAATGGCCGATGGTGAAGGAGAACGGCAGAGATTTTTCACGTTTCAG
>DATJWU010000307.1:0-8064 GCA_035501055.1 Thermodesulfovibrionales bacterium | reverse complement strand
GCTTCAGGAAGAACATGTCGGCCTTTTTTATGCTCCTTTTCGGCGCTATGGGCCTTGTAATATTCCTGCTCTCAAAGACCCCCAGAGACTGATATGTAGAAACGGACGTGTGCAGGGTCTTCCGGAAGAGGCGAGCATTGCGGTGCTCGCCTCTTTTTGTTTCGGCAGCGCTCACTTCGTGGTTTAAAGAAGTGAGTCGGATACGGATACGGCTCAAAACCTCTGGATCTTCAGTGAACCCTGTTGACAGGCAATTGTTCTTTCATCCGGTTTCTTTGCCTGCGATTCCGGCCTCGACATTCAGCCGGAATGACGGCCTTGACCACTGAGGATCTTCTTGTTGTCATGCCGGACCTGATCCGGCATCCAGTGACGTTGTCTCAAAGTGTCAGTGTAAAGATCGCTGGATTCCGGCTTTTCGCCGGAATGACGGCCCCCACATTCCACGACCCCTTTGCGCACAGCGCCGGGGTTAAGAGCCGCTCTCCTTTGTTTCGAACCTGAGCTTGCCGGTGTAAATCGGGATGGCGAATTTCAGCAAAAAGGTGTAGATCAGCGCTCCTGTGGCCCAGATGCCCATTGCCACGAGGATCTCGGGCGTGGAGGGAGAGTACTCGTAGATCTCTCCGAGGACATCAGGCACAAAGCCCGGGACGATAAGACCCATACCTTTTTCGATATATACGCCGGTGATTACGAAGACGCAGGCCATGTTAAGGGTCGTGAAGTTCTCTCTGGTCTTGGGGAACAGGAAGAGCAGGAAGGCCGTGATGTTGAGAATAGAGGCAAACCACATCCAGGGGACGAGGCGCACCTTGCCGTGGAGACCAAAATAGAGATACCTTATCGACAAGGAATCGTTGCTGCCGGAATAGAACTCCTTGAAGACCTCGGCGCCGAGGAGGAACAGGTTGATAGCCATGGCATAGGCAATCAGTTCAGCGATTTTAAAGATGGCACGGTTATCTATCTCCACTTCGGAGAGCTTCCTGATGATCTGAAAAAGGATGAGCATAATGGCCGGCCCGGAACAGAAGGCGGACGCGAGGAACCGGGGAGCAAGGATCGAGGCATTCCAGTAAGGCCTGGCATTGAGACCGTTGTAGAGAAAGGCCGTCACCGTGTGAATACTTACTGCCCACGGGATCGAGAGGATGATCAGAGGGCCGATAACCGACATCTTGTATTCCTTTCCGATCGACAGCCGGTAGAGGACGTAGAACGCGATGAGCGTGTTGATTGCAAGGTATCCATTCAGCACGAGCACATCCCAGGCGAGAAGGGAAGCGGGGAAATTCATGGTCCCGAGCGCGGGAATGAGGTGCCAGACCCGGAGCGGCTGACCCATGTCTGCCATGATAAAGAGGATGCACATGGTGATCGCGGTGATCGCGAGCAGTTCCCCGAAGAGCACGATTTCTTTTATCGGTTTGAAGTTGTAGAGATAGGCAGGGACCACGAGCAGGACCGCTGCAGCGGCAACGCCGACGAGAAAGGTGAAATTGGAGATATAGTAGCCCCACGAGACCTGGTCTCTCATGGCGGTCATGATGAGTCCACGGTGCAGCTGGTCAATGTATGCGCTGAGACCCATCAGAATGAAGAAGGAGAGAAAGGCGATCCAGAGATAATAGGCCCTTCCACCGATGAATATCTGTCGCAGTGCGATAAAGAAATTCTTTATGAAATGGCCCATGTCATCCCTCCTAAAGCCCGTATGCGAAGAAGTAATAGAACTTCGGGTTCGTATTCAGGTCCTCCTTGAGGCGGAAGACCCTCTTGTTCTCGATCGCATACCTGATCTCGCTCTTCGGGTCAAGCAGGTTTCCAAACTTCCTTGCGCCCACGGGACACGCCTCAACGCACGCAGGGTATCTCCCGTTCCTGCTCCTCTGGATGCAGAACGTACACTTCTCGACAACTCCCTTATATCTCGGACGGTTTCCGAGGTAATGTGTTTTCGGATTGAACTCTTCGGGCTTCCTGTTCGGCTCGGCCCAGTTAAAGTGCCGCGCACCGTAGGGACAGGCCGCCATACAGTATCTGCAGCCGATGCACCAATTGTAATCCACGACCACGATGCCGTCGGGTTCCTTCCATGTCGCCTGCGTGGGGCAGACCTTTACGCAGGGAGGGTTCTCGCACTGCTGACACTGCACCGGCATGTAGAAGTAGCCTGGTTCAGGGACCTGCGGAGGGTGATAGTATTTTTCGGACTCCTCGAGGTCGACCCACTTGTCGCCCTTCTTGAACCTCAGCACGGTGATCCAGTGTATCTGGGGATCCTTCGACTGGTTGTTTTCGTCGACGCACGCGTATACGCATCTCCTGCAGCCGATGCACCGTGAGAGGTCGAGGCCGTAACCGAAGAGGACACCGGGCAAGGCCTTCTCGGTACCGATTGTGATCGCCTTTTTGTACTTTTGCTCACTCTCTCTTTCGAGACGCTCGATCACCTTCTTGATTTCGGCATCATTCATCTCCCTGAAGTGCTTCTGGAAAAAGGCGTCCCAGAAAGACGCGTCGGCTTTATCCAGCGGCAGCATGGTACCCGCCAAACCGGCCGCAGCGCCTTTAAGGAAGGTTCTCCTGTCCAGGTTTTTCCCCCTTATCAGTTCTTCTTTCTTCTTCATCGTATACCTCGGTTGAAACAGTGGCTATTTGATATCATCGGGCCTTACCGGAGGGGGCAAAGGCTGGATCGGCTTAAACCTTGGGGCATGAGGCCAGTGGCAGTGGACACAGAGGCGGTACTGCTTTTCACCGTTCCACATCCCGGTCCTTTTCCCGTGAAGTCCGGCCTTCCATTCGCGGAGGATCACCCCGTGGCACTGCCCGCAGAGGATATAAGACTCCTCGAATTTTACTATCTTCCCGTTCGCGAGACGCAGCGTGTCCCTGTTGTCGGGGTTGTGGCAATCAAAACACCATCCGTCCGGCATGTGGTTCAGCGAACTCGAAATGTCCTGGTGCATCTGTTCGAGTTTTCTGGGCTTCCTGTTGACCGGCATGCCCTGGTGGCACTGCGAGCAGGGGAATATCCCCTCTGAGAAGGGGGGCGGAGGCACAAAGAATTTTTTGGGTATGTCTGGTTCTGCTGATTCAGCGGCGGAGAAAGTCAGAGAAAATGAAAACAAAAGACCGATGAGAAAGAAGGAGCCTCTTTTGGTATTTTTCATTTCGTCCCGGCACTCCCTGTGATGGCCTTTATTTTTTATACTAAACTACCGTGCGCAGGCTTTGCAACCCCTGCGCACCGCGCTCACTCCCTGCGGGATTCCCTGTCGAAGAAAATGATCTAGTGCGACTCCTTGAGTTTGAACACAGGGAATATCTTGGCGATGAAATAGAACAGTACGAAGGGCACGATAAAGATCGATATGGCGCCGACGAAGCCTTCCTTGAGTGTTTCCCAGTCGTGAGGGATGATCGGTAAATGGTAGTGCATGTAGCCGGCGAAGGTGAGTGAAAATGCCTGGCCGCCGATCACGACATTGTATCGCATCATGAATACGCCGAAGAGCACCATGACTACGCCGATGACCGTCCTCCGTATCGTCAGGCCCGGCAGGAGGAAGAGGATAAAGGGAATGAGATTTCCGCAGCCGTACTGGAGAATGAAGATGTCGGTGAAGTCCCTCCCGTAAATAACGCTCCTCAGCACGTCCCAGGACTTGACGGCGGTATAGCCGCGGAAGATGAGGTCGAGGAGTTCAAGGGTTATCGCGAAGACCAGAAAGAGGAGGAGGTATTTTGCCGTCATTTTCACTACGTTGATTTCTACGCTTTTTATCTCTTCCGCCGACTCGTAAACCTGATAGGGGCTCTTCTTGCGCAACGCGAGCATCTTTCTCACTTCCATGGTGACGATGTACGTCAGGAGGCAGAGAGCGATCCCCGAGACGACTGCGGACATGATAAAGATCACGGGCATGAGGGGTGTCATCCAGAGGGCGTTCGCCTTGACCGACCCGAAAATAAACCCCGCGTATCCATGGAGGAAGCAGGCGACGGGGATGCCGAACCCCGCGAGGACCTTGACTGCCTTCTCGTCCTTCTTGAGTGACTCTTCGCTTACGTCGTAGACCCCGAGCGTCAGTGAACAGAAGATCAGGTACCTGATCCATTCACCGGGAGACTTGTCCTGCTTCTCCTTGAGGGGCAGGGCGACCTCCACAAAGTGCTTCCGGTAGATGAACCAGAGTTCCGACGCGACGATCGCTCCATACGTGAAGAAGACGATACCGAAGGCGGCGATGGCAGAGGTAAAATGCGGCGTCATGAATAGCTCCATGCCCCGGAACGGGAACTGAAGATGCAGGATGATAGGCATCGGGGCTGCAAAGAGCAGGGCAAAGGAAAAAACGAGCGCAAACCGCGCGATATCCTTTAACTGCTTTACCCCGAAGACATGGTAGAGGGACGAAAGCACAAAGGCCCCTGCCACGAGACCGGTCATGAAGGGATACATCACGATCTGGATGGACCAGTAGATGTATTCGTTCGGTGTGACAAAAAGCTCCTTGACTGTCCAGACTTCTCCGTGAACCATGTTATCTTACCTCCTCATCAAGGCCGATATAGTAGACCTGCGGCTTGGTCCCGAACTCGCTCTTCAGCACGCCGACCCTCTCGGTCATGATTATCTTTGTGACAGGGTCATTGGGGTCGAGGATGTTTCCGATCATCCTTGCGCCGAAGGGACAGGCGCTGACGCAGGCGGTCTTCATGCCCTTGGTAATGCGATGATAGCAGAAGGTGCACTTTTCGGCGGTGTGATACTTGGGATGGAAGAACCGCACGCCGTAGGGGCAGGCCATAATGCAGTAGCCGCAGCCGATGCACCACGTGCGGTCTACGAGCACGATCCCGTCAGCCGCCTGGTAAGTCGCTCCCACGGGACAGACCTGCACGCAGGGCGGGTTCTCACACTGGTTACAGAGTTTTGGAACAAAAAAGGCCTTCTTGATATCTTCGTTCTTGATGTCCAGGTACCCTGCGCTCGCCTGGTCGATCCTGGTGGTGGTGAAACCGTCCCTTGCCCCTTTGGGTGAATCGGCATGCACCTTGCCGTCCTTGGTCAGCACGTAGCGTTCGACCCAGGTCCGCGTTACGTTCGCGTCATAGGGTATCTCGTTCTCGTTTTTGCACGCTTTCACACAGAGGCCGCAGCCGACGCATTTGTAGGTATCCACCAGGAACACCCATCGCACCTTCGCTTTGTCGCCCTTGGCCGCAAACAGCTTGCCCGGGCTCACCATCTCGATGGCGGCAAGGGGAAGCGCCAATCCGGCTACCCCGGTAAAGGAATTCTTCAAGAAGTCTCTCCTCGTGATCATTTCGAGCCTCCCAGTTTAGGGTTGTGAGGGTTGTGACACATGGCGCATTCGATACCGGGGTTATGTTTTTCAGGATCTATCCCTCTGATATTCGCTCTCCCGCTCGTCGGGTAGGCGAGGGGAAAGTGGCATCTGAGGCATTGCCCCCTGCTCTTGTCGATCGTGAGCTTCGGAGGGTTGGCAGGGTGGTCGAGTGCAGGACCGTGGCAGTTTTCGCAGTTTATGATCGCGTGCGGGGTCTGCATGATGCTGTCGTATTTGTCGCTGTGGCAGTCTTTGCAGTAGGTGCTGTCGAATTTATACTTTACGGGGAAATTCTTCCAGAACTCTTCGTTGTCCTTGTTGTGCCAGCCGTACATGAATCCCCGCTCCCAGATACCGAAATCTTTTGGCACATAGAAGACCCTGACAAGCAATATCAGAGCGATAATACCGACAACGGCATAGAGCGGTCGCCAGACATGACTCTTCACAAACGTTACCTCCCCTTCAGTAAGATTTCACATGGGCTTGCTGCAATGTCCGGAACCTTCTTTTCCGGGCAAATGCCGTGCATCTTTTTCACAATTATTTCTTTCCGAAACACTTCCTTATTATGAAGCGATGAATCGCTTCGGCTCCCTGTATTCATGGCACTTCACGCAATCCATCTTCGCGGTCTCCGGCGTGACACGCCACACGTGCGGCCTGTGGCAGTCCTTGCATTTCATCCCGACGACCTTTATATGGAGACTATGTTTGCCGGTGTCGGGAATGTTCTTGTGGCAGTTGAGACAGTCGCCCCAGTCGGGTCTCACTCTGTCGTGGGGCTTGTGGCACGTGTAGCAGTAGAACTGCATCGGCGCGTTGGCAGGGACGTTTATCTTGACCGCCTTCCTGATCGTTTCCTTTGTCGGGACATAGTGCTTGACGTCTATCGATGCGTCCGCGATGAGTTCTTTTCTCACGTCTTCCCCGCCGTGGCAGAAGAGGCACTTCTTCCTCCCCGGTCTGAGATCTGTCGTCCTGTCGGTGTGGCAATTGAGGCACGCGAGCGACTCCATACCGGTGCCATGGACTTCCTTGCCGGTGTGGCATTTGACGCAGAACCGCTCTTCCGGGGTAAATTTATGCACCTGATAGCCGTGGCATTTTGCGCATTCGATCTGTTCCATAAAGACATGTTTCGCGTGGAGCTGTGATTTGGCGATCATGGGGGCTTTGGCGAACTTGTCGTCCTTCTCCCAGTGGCATTTTATGCAGTACTTCCAGGGCACGATCACCTTTCCGTGGCGGTCGGGAACGGCGGTGGGCCGGTGGAGGACGAAGCTCACGAGCAGCTTATTCTGTTCGGGGATCGTGAGGTGATGGCATTCGTGGCAGTTTATGCCGGTATGTTCGCTCCTCTCCCATGCGTCGAAGGCGGGCTTCATGAGATGACAGCTCACGCAGAACTTCGGGTTGTTCTGGGTGAAATCATAGAACTTATAGGCGACCACGCCGCCACCGACGATGATCACCATGAGCAGGACCGCGATGATGACCTTTCCGGTAACGGAAATGCCCTCGTCGATCTTTGCAAGCAGACTCTTCAACAGATTAAGCGGATTCAGCACTGACGACCTCCCCTAAAGTTAAATACACCATACACTCTCATTTCATACCCTGAAGTCATGATTTCAGGAACAGCCTTGGGTCCTTATACTCGTGACACTTGACGCAATCCTTTTTCGCCTGTTCCTCCGTGATGGTCCACACATGCGGCTTGTGGCAGTCCCTGCAGTGCAGGCCCGCACCCTTGATGTGGAGCTCGTGCTTGCCGGTCGCCGGAGCGTTGCTGTGGCATTTCAGACAGTCGTTCCAGTCGGGCCGCATCTTCTTATGGGGCTGATGACACTCATAGCAGAAGAACTGCATCGGGGCGGTTTCCGGGACATTTATCTTGATAGCCTTCTTGACGATTTCGGGATCAGGCTGAAAATGCCTGACGTCGATCGTGCCGCCGGCGATGAGTTCCTGCCTCACCGATTCGTCGCCATGGCAGTAGAGACACTTTTTCCGCCCCGGCCTGAGGTTCTTTGTCCTCTCCGTGTGGCAGTTGAGGCAGGCGAGCTTCTCCATGCCGGTGCCGTGGACCTCTTTGCCGATATGACATTTCACGCAGAACCTCTCCTCGGTAGGGAACTTGTGGATGATGTAGCCGTGGCACTGCGTACATTCGAGATTCGCGGTAGTGGCGTGGCGTATGTGATACTGCGAATGGGAGACATCAGGGGCGGTGGGGTACTTCTTGTTCCGCTCCCAGTGGCACTCCATGCAGAACTTCTTCGGCACAATGATCTCCCCGTGGCGGGGCGAGACGCTCCGGTGGCCGAGAAAGACGAAGTTGACTATCTGGACCACCTGCTCTTTCCTCGTGGCATGATGGCAGTCATGGCAGGTTACCTTGTTGTGTTCACTCGCCGCCCACGCCGCGTGGGCCCCGTCGTGGACGTGGCATGTCTGGCATGCCCGCGGATCGTGCTCGAAGTAGTCATTGATCTTGTACCCGGTGATGCCTGCGCCTATGAAGAAGAGGGAGAGCAGGACGACGATGATCGTCTTTGCCCTGCGGGAAAGCTTTTCGGTATACCAGGCGACTATCCTGTCAAAAATCGTTAACGGGTTGAACACGAAGAGTCCTCCTTAATTCTTTCTCTATGCCTATTTTATTTTCTGAGTTCGACGAGTGTCTTATACGCAGCCT
>DATJWU010000306.1:0-5857 GCA_035501055.1 Thermodesulfovibrionales bacterium | reverse complement strand
CCATCGCCGGTGCATACCTCTGTCTTCTTTCCGGAGAGATGAGGAAAGAGGCGGAGGAAATCGCCTCGAAGATGACCTACATGGAGCTTTCGGTATCGAGGAACTTCATGGATGAGTACATGTCGGCCCTTTTCCTGCCGCATACGGATATGAGCCAGTTCCCCACGGTCATGAAACTTATCGCAGGGAGGCCCTGAGCAAAGAGGCCCGGGCATCGCAGAAGAATTTCCCCAAAGGTCCTTCTTCGGAATAGGAGGGAGGAGAGCGCCTGCGGGCAAAGGACTTTATACCTTAAATTTCTGCACTTCCGTGAGAAGGTTCCCCGCCCCGTCCTTGAGGGCGTTTATTGCCCTGTCCATTTTCGCTGAGGATTCTATCAACTCGTCTGTGGTCACATGAATCCTGTCTATGGCCGCTACGATTTCGGTGCTCTTTGCCCGTTGGGTCTTGGTCGAGGTCGCCACCTCAGCGGTCTGCTGCGTCACTTTCTCTATGGCATTGGTGATGAGCTTGCTTTCGTGCGTTTGCTCACGCGTTGCGTTCTTGATCTGGCCGGATTCGTCCTTCATCTTTTCAGCCGCCTTGATGATGAAGGAACTCCCCTTGCTCTGCTCGCCTGTGGCACGCGTGATCTGGGCTATCTCGTCGCTCATGATCCTGACCGCGTTCGTTATCTGGTTGATGGCGCCCACCTCTTCCCCGGTAGTCCTCTGGATCGCCTTTGACATCTCAGTAGCCCGACGGGAACTCGCAATAATGTCCTTCAGGGCGCCCGCCACGTCCTGGACAAGGAGCACGCCTCTTTCGACCGTGCCGATGCCTTTGGCCGTCATTGCGACGCTCGACTGCGTTTCCTCCTGTACGGACAAAATCAACCTCTCAATCTCCTTCGTGGAAGTAGTTGTCCTCTCGGCAAGATTCTTTATCTCGTCCGCCACCACGGAAAATGCCTTCCCGTGTTCGCCGGCCTGCGCGGCAAGGATGGCCGCATTCAGGGCGAGAAGGACGGTCTGATCAGTCACATCGTTGATCACGGTGAGGACCGCGCCTATGTCTACCGATTTCTTGCCGAGACGGTTGATGCTTTCGGAGAGGGCGCCGACATTTTCCCTTATGTCGTACATCCCCTGCATCGCTGCATTGAGTGCGGTCATTCCCCTGTCGGAGGCGTGTCGGTCGACTTCCTCCGCGAGTTTCACGGACTCTGTGGCGCTCTGCCCCACCTCCCCGACCGACGCGCTCATCTCCGAGATCGCGACAGAGGTCTCTTCGGAAGAGGTCGAGAGGTTCCTGAGGTTCTCCGCTATCTGCGCTATCGATGCGATCATCTCCTCGATGGAAGACGCGGTCTGCGCGGTGTATTCGTTAAACACGCTTGCGCTTTCCGCGACCTGAGCTATGGCGGAGTCCATTTGCATGATGGAGGACGCAGTCTCCTCGGACAACTCCGTCAGGCTCTCCGTGTTCGCCGCAACGCCGGATATGGAGGCATTCATCTCCTCCATCGCCCGGGCCGTTTCGCCGACCGCGCCCTTCTGGTCGGTTGCCCCGCTCAGAACGCGGCCGGAAAAAACGGCAATCTCTGACGTCACGATCGAAATTGTATCAGTTATGCTGCGTATCTTAAATATGATATCTTTGAGACTGAGCGCCATTGCGTTTATGGACTTGCCGAGGGACGCGATCTCGTCTTCCCCTCTGACATCGATCGTGTACGTCAGATCCCCGACGGCTATCTCCTTCGCCCTTCTGTCAAGGAGGGAGATCGGCCCTACGATGAGCCGGTTCAGGAGGAATATCAGAAAGGCCGACGAGAGCGCCAGGCCGAGCAGCACGATCACAAGGGTTGTCCTCACGTCTCTCATCAGCCCGGTGTAATTCTTTTCGGCGGAGACCCTGAGTTCCACGCTCCCGGCGGGGGCTTCCGCAACCATGATCGGTTCCGTTGTCTGAATGGACCGTTTGTCAGGACGGTCTTTCCTGCTCTCCCGCTTCGGATTGCCGTCCTTGTCGAGTATCTTTATCGAAAGGACCTCCTCGTTCTCCATCGCTTTTTGCAGGATCTCGTCGAGCATGGTGTAGTCTTCGGTGAGGAACGTGTAGCTTGCAATGCCGCCGATAAGCCTTGCGATGGTCTGGGCTTCCGCCTTCAGGTCTTCCCCGGCCTTCTTGTAGAGATTCCAGTATGAATAACCCCATGACAGGCCGAATACGATTATCAGGAGTCCGAGGATGAGGATTGAGATCTTCGTCTTTATGCTTCTCGCCCGCAATGTCAACATATCTGAAGCAGTGCCTCCTCATGCCCCCCGGAGGATGAATCCCCGTGATGCATTCTTACCCCCTTATTTGATCTTTACAAAGTTCTTCTCCACAAGCGCCTGGCCTTCCGGCGAGAGCATGAAGTCTATAAACTCTTTTGACTTGCCCGTGGCAGGCCCTTTGGTGATGAGGTTGACCGGCCTCGACGCCTTGTATTTCTTGTTCTTGACGTTTTCCGGGGTCGGCGCGACGCCGTCGAGCATAATCACCTTCACCTTGGTCGTGTCTATAACCGCCGTAGCAAGAGGCCCTATCGCACCGGGGGTATTCCTGACTGTATCGCTCACTGTTTTCATGGGAGAAACCGTCGCGCCCTCCGCATAGGGTTGCTTGTCCATTACCATCTCCTGAAATTCTTCCCTGCACGCGCATCCCGGTGTGCTGATCACGACCTTCACCGGCAGGTTCGGCCCTCCCACGTCCTTCCAGTTCTTCACCTTGCCGGTAAGAAGTTCCTTGACCTGTTTTGTAGTGAGATTATCGACCGGGATGGCTTTATTGGCGACAAGCCCGACGGCACCCCATCCGATGGCATACGGGACAAGCCCCTGCTTCAACTCCTCGTCTTTGAGATCCCTCGATACGCCGCCTATGTCGACAGTACCCGAGAGAGCAGCCTTGACACCGGCGCCGGAACCGCCCCCGCCGAGACCTATTTTCACCCCTGTCTTCTTCTCGTACACCGGGGCGGCATCCTTCATCACCCCTTCAAGAATCGTTACTGAACCCGCATACTTCAGATCAACGGCCCATGCCTGGGCAGAGGACAGAAGCAGAACAACCAGACCTGCAATCAAACCCGTTTTCTTCATTGTGCTCCTCCTTTCATTACACCAATGCGAGACTCTCCTCGTCTTTCCGAACTTCTTCATCTTTTCATTCGAAGGAGGAGACCGGGGAACGTACCGTGGATGTCTCCGCCATTTCTATCAAACGAGGGCATAGTTTTACTATACTAATTACTATACTAAAAAGGCGGCATCTTCGCAAGCAGAAAACATATCCGCTTCAGTTTATCTCTTTGTGTGGCTCACTCGATGATCGAGCAGGAGACGGACGGCAGGCTTCGGGATCACAGGAGAATCTGAAGGAACGGTTAATGGAGCGGACCCGCTGAGAGCAGTTTTTCCACTTCTTCCCTGATGATCATGCTCGGTATGCCGCCATGGATCTTCGGAATGCCGTTGATGAGGATGACAGGGGTGTTGATCGCCCCCTGACTCAGCAGGTCCCTGATCTCGGTGAAATTGAGCTCGTCATTCAGAAAGAGGTCGATGTATTCGACGGCAACGACGCTCGGATAGCTGTAATTCATCTCCTTGCGCAGTTCATCGGCAAGGAGCCTGTTTTTAATCGGCTCCTCAAATTCCTCCGCATCGAGCATCACCCCTTCGATCGGATTGTCAAGTATCTGAATATGCACTCTTTGAAGCATCGTTACTCCTCCATTACCTCCCGGGCCCCGCATGCATATTGTCAATGAGTCTCGTCCTTCCTATCATGACGGCAGCAGCGAGGAGGCATGCCCTGTCTGCCAGGGCAACCTCGTCCAGTGTCTCAGGGTCATAGACCGAACAGTACTGAACCACCGAAACAAGAGGCTCGGACCTGAGGATGCCGTTCATTAGGCCCTTCAGTATCCTGCCCTCTATTATACCAGATGTTATCGCCTCCGAGGTTTCAGAGAGCGCCCGGTAGATGACCGCCGCTGCCTTCCTCTCGGCCTCCGAAAGGTACCTGTTCCGCGAACTCATTGCGAGTCCGTCTTCTTCCCGGGCCGTCGGACAGACCATGATTTCGACCGCCATGTCGAGGTCCTTCACCATTCTCTTGATGACTACGGTCTGCTGGAAGTCCTTCTGTCCGAAGTAGGCTCTCCGGGGGCTCGTGATATTCAGCAGCTTTGCGACCACGGTGGCAACTCCCCTGAAGTGGCCGGGGCGGTAAGCCCCGCAAAGCTTTTCGGAGAGGCCCTCCACCGCGACACTCGTCGCAAAACCCTTCGGGTACATAAGAGGCGCTTCGGGGAGAAAGAGCATGTCGATGCCGGCCTTCCTGAGTTTTTCGGTGTCGCCTTCCAAGTCCCTGGGATATACGGAGAAGTCCTCGGAAGGGCCGAACTGAAGGGGATTGACAAAGATGCTTGCGACCGCGATGTCATTCTCGGCCCGCGCCATGCGCACAAGGCTCATATGCCCCTCGTGGAGAGCGCCCATGGTGGGGACGAAACCGATCGATTTCGCGCGAAGACGATATCCTTCAGCCGCGTCCCGCATCACCTTGGGTATCCGAATGATCTCCACCTTCACCTCGCCTGGCCGTAGTCCGGAAGATGCCGGAATGGTTGTCGTGTGCTATACCCTATCGAAAGGGAACCGACTTTGTCAAACCAGATGCCGGAATTCTTGCCGGATCCCGGCAGACACCAAGATAGTCTTTTGCACCTGTTATAATACTGATGACTATGGCCGGAAAGGCTTCACATGCAAAAAGCGCTCTGTTCTGGGATGAATCCTTTCTCTGGGGGATCCTTGCCTATAAGGCCCTGAAAGAGGCCGGGGTGCCCTTTGAACTCCTCCGTTCCGCGGACATAAGACAGGGACGTCTGAAAGAGTACGGGATGCTCTTTGTGCCGGGTGGATGGGCCTCGAACAAGATGAAATCCCTCGGTGAGGAGGGACTTTCTGAGATCAGGCGTTTTGTCGAAGAGGGCGGCAACTATCTCGGCCTCTGCGGCGGGGCCGGTCTCGCAACGCGTGACGGCATTGGCCTGATCAACGTAAAAAGGAAACCGACTGCCGAACGGGTGCCGAGTTTCAGCGGAAGGATCGTGCTCAGACTTGAGCCTCATCCTCTCTGGAAGGGGATAACGCTTTCGGAAGAGGCCTCCGCAGACCGGCCAGGACCAGATGCGGACGCGACGGCTTCGGGCGGGAGACCTTTTTCCGCAGTCTTCCATGCGTGGTGGCCGTCACAATTCATCGCTGAAGACGCAGGGGTGAAGATCCTCGCCTCTTTTGGTGAGGCGCTTCCTGACTCGTTCAGTTCCGACCTCAGCGTGGGCGACATCAGGGCCCACGGCGACTGGCAGCGGCTCGAGGACCTCTACCGGATCAACCTGAATCCTGCGCGGCTGAGCGGCGAGGCTGCGGTCGTCGAAGGACGATACGGAAAGGGAAAGGTAATCATCTCCCTGGTCCATTTCGATACCCCGGATGACCACAACGGCGCGACAGTCCTCAGAAACCTCTGGGACTATCTTTCAGGAGGGAAGGCGGGAGAGGAGATAAGGAAGACGGTTTACCGGAACGGGACTGCCGATCCCCGCATTCCCGGTATTGCGGGTGCCGTTGATGACCTCATCGGCCTGGGCACGAGGAACTTTCTCTGGTTCTGGAGGACCCCGGTCTTCCTGCAGTGGAGAAGGGGCGTGAGAGGGCTTGAGTACTGCACCCTCTCCGTAATGATAAGGGAGATTGCGAGGTTGTTGCAGGAACGCGGAGGGATTGCCGGCCTGAAGGGGGACCCTGGGGCC
>DATJWU010000305.1:0-10927 GCA_035501055.1 Thermodesulfovibrionales bacterium | reverse complement strand
CAGAAATCCTCCAACGTCGGTTCGGTCATGATCGGCATGAAGCTGGGGAAAGAGAGGGTCTATAAGTACGCCCGGGCCTTTGGTTTCGGCGAAAAGTCGGGGATCGACCTCCCCGGCGAGGTCTCGGGTTGGATCAGGCCTCCTGAACGGTGGTCCGGAGTCTCTCTCGGCTCGATCTCGATCGGCCAGGAAGTGGCGGTAACGCCCCTTCAGGTTCTGAGGGCCTATGCTGCGATCGCAAACGGTGGGTTTCTCGTCAGGCCCCATGTGGTGTCGAGGATACTCTCTCCGGAAGGGAAAGAGACATGGTCTTTCAGGCCCGAAGGGAAAAGGGCGATCTCGCGCGAAACCGCGGATACCTTCAAGGGAATCCTCAAGACAGTCACCGAGGAGGGCGGCACCGCAAAAATGGCGTCCGTGGACGGCAACGAGGTCGCCGGCAAGACCGGTACGGCGCAGATCATCGATCCACGCACCAAGAGGTATTCTCACGAGAAGTATGTGAGTTCCTTTGTCGGCTTTGTTCCTGCCGACGATCCGAAGATCGCGATGATCATCGTAATTTACGAGCCAAAGGGCCAGATATACGGAGGCGTGGTGGCGGCCCCTGTCTTTAAGAAGATTGCAGAGAGCGCGCTTTCTTATCTCGACGTTCCGAGGCAGGATAGGCCGGTGAACGCCCTGGCGGCCGCGAGATGAAACTGGGGAGGGTCGTTGCAGACTGTGGCGGTGAAGTGATTCATGACCGGTCTGTTGCCGGCGGCCCCCCGGGTGCGATCTGGAGCGACCGGGAGATATCGGGGATCGCCTATGATTCACGAAAGGTCGAAAAGGACACGCTTTTTGTCGCCGTCGCAGGCGAATGCGCCGACGGCCATGCTTTTATCGAAGACGCGCTCGCGAAAGGGGCGGCTGTGGTTATCGGTGAGAGGACAGGACAACGGACAGCCGCCCATCCCCCCCTTGCCAAGGGGGGACGAGGAAGGGGTGATGTCTTGCGTCCTGTCTTCATCCTTGTTCAGGACAGCAGGAAGGCCCTCGCATGCGTATCGAACAATTTCTATGAAAGACCCTCTGAAGATGCCACGGTCATCGGGGTGACCGGCACGAACGGCAAGACGACGACGACCTATCTCCTCAAATCCATACTCGAGGCGGCAGGTGAGAAGGTCGGCATTATCGGTACCATACGGTACCTCATCGGAAAGGACGAATATCCCGCATTCCACACCACGCCGGAAGCTCCTGAGTTCCAGGGGCTTCTCCGCCGTATGGTCTCTGCCGGATGCTCTTCCGTGGTGGCCGAGGTTTCATCTCATGCCCTTTCCCTGAAGAGGGCGGATTTTACGAGGTTCGCGTGCGCTGTTTTTACGAACCTTACAAGAGACCACCTCGATTTCCACGGCACCATGGAGCAGTACTTCGATGCAAAGAAAAGACTCTTTACCGGCCTCCTTCCCGAAAACGGCATCGCCGTGATCAATCGGGACGATGCCTGGGGAAGAAAGCTCCTGCCGGAGATGGCTGATCGGAAAATCATTACCTATGGGATCGATTCTGATGCCGACGTCAGGGCGACCGCCATCGGCAGCAGCTTTTCCGGGTTATCCTTCACCTTGGAGATGAAGGATGGATCGCCTGTGACGATCGATTCCCCTTTCCTCGGCAGGGCGAATGTGTACAATGTCCTGGCTGCTGCGGCTGCCGCCGTTGCACTCAACATCTCCGGAGAGGCGATAGTAAGGGGCGTCGCTTCCGTGAGGGCTGTCGAAGGAAGAATGGAGAAGGTTGAGGCGGGTCAGCGATTCCTCTGCATTGTCGATTATGCCCATACGCCTGATGCACTGGAGCGGCTCATCTTCACCGCAAGGGAAATCGTCGCGGAAAGCAGCACTCAGCACTCAGCGCTCAGCGCTCAGCAGCGACCGAAAGTCATCACGGTTTTCGGCTGCGGGGGCAACCGTGACAGGGGCAAGAGGCCTCTCATGGGAGAGATCGCAAGCAGGCTCAGCGACGCGGTATACATCACTTCCGACAATCCGAGAAATGAGGACCCTCTTGAGATAATTAAAGAGATAAAATCAGGTATTATAAATGATAACTGTTTCATCGTCCCGGACAGGCGAGAAGCGATCGCTGCGGCAATAGAAAATGCCTCTGCCGGCGACATTGTAATTCTGGCCGGCAAGGGCCACGAGGAGTATCAGGAGATCGGGGGAAAGCGTTCCCGGTTCAGCGACCGGGAAGTTGCGCGAGAGGCGATCCTGAAGAAACTCGGGGAACAAGAGGATCCGTGATCCACGAAAGACCATGCATGACGCAAGACATGACAGAGCGATGATATGGCAACACTGAGTGTTCATGAGATCCTTGAGGCGACAGGCGGACGACTGATTCATGGAAACCTCGATGCCGTCTTTTCCGGCCTGTCGACGGACTCGAGGATAGTCAGAAGAGGAGAACTCTTCATCCCCCTGAAAGGCGACAGGTTCGACGGCCATGATTTTCTCGGCGACGCGCTGAGGGACGGAGCAGGAGCCCTGGTGAGCGCTCCTCCGACAGAACCGGCGGAGGGAAAGGTGATGATCCTCGTGGAGAATACCCTCAGGGCGCTTCAGGACATCGCGCGGTTCATACGGACGAAGAGCGGCATAACGGTGATCGGTGTCACCGGTACGAACGGGAAGACGACGACGAAGGAACTGATCGCGTCGATCCTCGGAATCAGCCACAGGACGCTGAAGAGCGAGGGGAACCTCAACAACCATATCGGCCTGCCCCTGAGCCTCGCGAAGATAACGCCCGGAGACAAGTTCGCCGTGGTCGAAATGGGGGCGAGCATGAAGGGCGATATCCGGGAGCTCTGTCAGATTGCGGTCCCTGATCTCGGGGTCATCACGAACGTCGGCCTCGGGCATCTCGAAGGGTTCGGGACCATCGAAGGGGTCAGGAGCACAAAGCTCGAACTCTTCGACGCGGTAAAAACGATCGCGGTGAATGCAGACGATTCTTTTCTCATGGAAGGCGTTCTTGAAAAGGAGCAGGGTCCGGAGAGGCCTGCAGTCATTACCTTCGGACTCTCGGAGGGAGCCGGCGTCTCCGCGCGCGACATTGCCCTTGAGGAGAGGCGTTCTGTCTTTACCCTTTGCACGGAAAGGGGCGGATGCTCCGGGACAACCCTCCCTGTGTCCGGCCTGTTCAATATATACAATGCCCTTGCGGCCGCTTCTGTCTGCTTCGCGCTCGGCATCGCGCCGGCCGACATAAAAGAGGGAATCGAATGCTTCCCCGGTGTGCCGATGCGGCTTGAAGTGAAGGATTTCTCCGGGGTAACCGTGATCAGTGATGTGTACAACGCGAATCCCGTATCCATGGAAGAGGCGGTGCGGGAGCTTGTGAGATTGAGAAGGGGCAGGGCGATTGCGGTGCTCGGAGACATGCTCGAACTCGGCGGATATGCCGAGAGCGCGCACCGGAGGCTCGGCAGGTGGATGGCGGAGACGGCGGTGGACGTATTCATCGCGGTAGGTCCTTTGATGGAGATGGCAGCTGCGGAGTTTTCCCGCGGCCGCGGCAGGACACTCACCGTTTCCGATTCTTCAGAAGCGGGCAGTGCCCTTCACGCCGTCTGCAGGGAGGGAGACACCCTGCTGGTAAAGGGTTCACGGGGAATGCTTATGGAAAAGGTCTTTGACGGCTGGGAGGAAGGACCGACGGTCCCGGCGGGAAGCGGAGCAGGGAATGCTCTATAGCCTGCTCTACAGTCTCCATAACCTGATCTCGCCGTTAAATGTGTTCAGGTACATCACCTTCAGGACGGCGGTCTCGATCATTACCGCGATGCTTATCACCTTCGTCGTCGGTCCAAGAATCATAGAGAGACTCAGGATGATGAGCGTCACGCAGCAGATCCGCGATGACGGGCCGCAGACGCACCTCGGAAAGTCCGGTACCCCGACCATGGGCGGCATCATCATTATCGTCTCGATCGTCATTACCATACTCCTGTGGGGCGACCTCCGGAACGCCTACATCTGGGTCATGCTCGCCTCCCTTGCAGGCTTCGGCGCAATCGGTCTCTTCGACGACTACCTGAAGGTGAGCGGGAAGAATGCGAAGGGCCTCAGAGCGTCGTATAAATTCGGGTCCCAGATCGTCATCGCTCTGCTTATCGGTCTTTTTCTTGCGAACCCGAAGGACCTGTACGCGGACGTGCTGAGCATTCCCTTTTTCAAGAAATGGCTCATTGATCTCGGATGGTTCTATATCCCTTTTTCGATCTTTGTGATCGTCGCCTCTTCCAATGCGGTGAACCTCACCGACGGTGTCGACGGGCTTGCGATAGGACTCGTCGCGATTGCCCTTCTCGCAAACGGCATCCTGGTGTATATCTCGGGGAACAAGAACCTCGCCCAGTATCTCCAGGTGCTCTTCCTGCCCGGCACGGGAGAACTGACCGTCTTTGTCGGTGCGATGCTGGGCGCGTCCCTCGGGTTCCTCTGGTATAACTCCTACCCGGCGGAGGTCTTCATGGGAGACGTGGGCTCTCTCGGTCTCGGCGGTTCTCTCGGCACGCTTGCGGTCATCACCAAGCACGAGATCGTCCTTGCCGTGGTGGGAGGCATATTTGTGATTGAGACCTTATCGGTAATTCTCCAGGTGGCATCGTTCAAGCTGCGGGGAAAAAGGATATTCAAAATGGCACCTATCCATCACCATTTTGAGCTGAAGGGATGGCCTGAGCCAAAGGTCATCGTGAGATTCTGGATCGTGGGGATCATGCTCGCACTGCTGAGCCTCACGACACTAAAGGTGAGGTAACCATGAAGCAGTCACCAGCCATCAGCCATCGTCCGTCAGCCGGGACGTACTGCATCGTTCTCCTGCTCTGTGTACTGTGCACTGGGCTCCGTGCTTCTTCCGCTTCTGCCGAGGAAGTGCGCGCCCGTGCGGCGATCGTCATGGAGGAGGCGACGGGAAGGGTCCTCTATGGGAAGAACCCCAACCTGAGACTGCCTCCTGCGAGCACCACAAAACTCATGACGGCGATGGTGGTCCTTGACAGGCTCGATGTCGATTCCGTCGTCACGATAAGCAAAAGGGCAACGGAGGTTTCCCCCATCAAAGCGAAATTCAGGGCAGGTGAAACCGTGACCGTCAAGACCCTCCTCTATGCCGCGTTGCTGAAATCCGCCAATGACGCCGCCTATGCGCTGGCCGAGGCTGTTGCAGGCTCCGAAGAGAAGTTCGCCGTGCTCATGAACCAGAAGGTCCTCGCCCTCGGCATGTCGGATACCGTTTTTGCCACTGCCACCGGTCTGCCCGGCGGCACCCAGTACACCACAGTCTACGACCTCTCGCGGATCATGAGGAACGCCCTGCGTTATCCTCTCCTGAGGGAGATTATCAGTACGCGGGCGAGCAACATCACGACTGAAGAGGGAAGGACCATATTCGTAAAGAACATCAATAAGCTGCTCTGGCGGGATGAGTCGATGCTCGGCGGCAAGACCGGATACACAAGGGCCGCGAAGCACTGCTTCGTCTGTGCAGGGACCCAGGACAACGAAACAGTGATTGTGGCGGTCCTCGGCGCGCCATCCCGGGAGGTGCTCTGGAAGGAATCGGAGGCATTGCTCGCAAAAGGGTTTGCGGTGAAGAGCAGCCAGGAGGAGCCGGTCATCTACTTTACCCGTTCCGATTACAGGACGTCAGTGAAGCAGGTCTCCTATGCGGGAGGAACGCAGGAATCCGGGGATGTGTCGTACAAGAAGCCTCCTGCAAAGGGTGCGAAGAAGGCCGGAAAGAATAAATCGAAGGGACATTCCGGGAAGAAGAAGAAGAGAGTGAAAAGCAACGATATCGCACTCAAAGGGCCTGATGGAACTAAAGGGTAAGAAGGTCTTCATATTCGGCCTTGCGAGGAGCGGGGCGGGAGCTGCAAACATTCTTTCGGCCCTCGGCGCTGACGTTACCGTGACGGACAAGAAACCCGGCGATCAACTCGGCGGATATACCGCACTGCTTTCCCCTTCCATAAAGACGCTTCTCGGGAGTCATCCCTCACATTTCAACGGGACCGACCTTATCGTGGTGAGTCCCGGGGTCCCCCTTACTATCGAACCCCTGGCGAGGGCAAGGAACGCGGGCATAAAGATCATCGGCGAGCTCGAACTTGCGTACCGGATAATGAAGGAGCGCGGAGGACCGCAGGCGCAGGGAACAGACTTCCTTGCCGTCACCGGAACAAACGGGAAATCGACGACCACGACCCTTCTCGATCACATGCTCAGGAGCTCCGGGTTTGCAACGCTCCTCGGCGGAAACATCGGAAATGCGCTCACCGAAGAGATTTCGAAAACCGCCGGCAGTCAGTCAGCCGTCGACTTTGTCGTTGTCGAGGTCTCGAGCTTCCAGCTCGAATCAATAGACACGTTCAGGCCGAGAGGCGCGACGATCCTTAATATCACCCCCGATCACCTTGACCGCTATCGTTCCCTCGCCGAGTACGCCGGGACGAAGGCGAACATTTTTCAGAATCAGGGAGAAGGCGATTTTCTCGTGCTGAATGCCGATGATCCCGCGCTGAGAACCGTCGAACAGGAGAGGCTCGAGGCGAAGAGCGCAAGGCCTGAGGTTTTTTACTTCAGCAGGCAAAAGGAGGTGAGGGGCGCCTATCTGAGAGAGGGACTCGTCCGCTTTCATCTGCCGGCAATACCTTCGTCTTTTGCCCTCGACCCTTCGACCTTCACCATCAAAGGAGTCCACAACCTGGAGAATGCCATGGCCGCCTCGGCCATGGCTCTCCTTGCAGGGTGCGGGACCGAGGCCGTGACCGATGCCCTGCGCGAGTTTCCAGGGCTCGAACACAGGATGGAGTTCGTTCGGGAACTCGGCGGCGTGAACTATGTCAATGATTCAAAGGGCACGAATGTCGGTGCGGTCCTGAAGTCCCTCGAAGGTATCCGCGAGCCCGTCGTCCTTATCGCAGGCGGAAGGGACAAGGCCGGTGATTTCGCGCAGCTCAGGGCCCTGGTAAAAGAGCGGGTCAAGACCCTCGTGCTCATCGGTGAGGCCTCGGAGAAGATCCGACAGGCCCTCGGAGACGTGACCGAGACGGTCACCGCCTCAGACCTAAAGGAAGCGGTCGACGTGGCGCGGGGGCGCGCACGACCGGGCGAGGTCGTGCTTCTCTCTCCTGCCTGCGCGAGCTTCGATATGTTCAGGGACTTCGAAGACAGGGGAGCACAGTTCAAGAAGATCGTCAGGGAGTTGCGCTGAAATGCCGGACAGGAGAACCCATGACAGACTCCTTCTCCTCGCGACTGTTCTTCTCGTCGGCTTTGGTGCGCTCATGGTCTACAGCTCCACTTCCGTGGTGACGCCGGTCTTTGCGAGGAGGAATATCTCGCAGTTCTTCTACTTTAGGCGGCATCTCCTGACCCTTGTCATGGGAGTCGTGGTGATGTTCCTCGCCTCAAGGGCGAGGGTCGAGACATTAAGAAAGCTCGCGGTGCCGCTGCTGGTATTCTCCTTTGTCCTCCTCATCCTTGTTTTTGTGCCGAAGGTGGGCATCACCGCCGGCGGGGCGAGGAGATGGATAAGACTCTGGCCTTCGACCTTCCAGCCCTCGGAACTCGTGAAACTCGCAATGGTCATCTTTCTCGCCCGATATATGGCCCAGCCCTCATACAGAACCGACAGTATCTATTCCTTTGTCCTTCCCGTCGGGATCATGGGGGCCTTCCAGCTCGTCTTCCTGAAACAGCCCGACTTCGGTGCGACGATGAGCCTCGGGCTGATCACCTTCGCGATGCTGAGCATATCGGGCCTCAGGCTGCGGTATCTGATGATGCCCTCGGTGTTGGTGGTCCCTGCGATGATATACCTCGTGCGTGAACCCTACCGCATGAAGAGAATCGTCTCCTTCCTTGACCCCTGGAAGGACTCTCAGGGGGCGGGGTTCCAGCTTGTCCAATCCTTTATCGCCCTCGGAAGCGGCGGGCTCTCGGGCGTCGGGCTCGGCGAGTCCAAACAGAAACTCGCCTTTCTGCCCGAGTCTCACACCGATTTCATCTTTTCCCTCGTCGGTGAAGAACTCGGTTTCATAGGGGCGACCGCACTGGTCCTTCTGTTCCTTTTTCTTTTTCTTCGGGGGATCGCGATCGCGAACAGGGCGAAGAGCCCCTTTGTCCATTACCTTGCGTCCGGCCTTTCGATGATGATCGCGCTCCAGGCGCTGATAAACTTTTTCGTTGCCACGGGCCTCGCGCCGACGAAGGGGCTTCCGTTGCCTTTCGTGAGCTACGGCGGTTCCGCCCTCCTGGTCAATATGACCGCGGTGGGGATCCTCCTCAACCTCTCCCGGGGAGCGGAGGAAGAGCGGAGGGTCAGGGACAAGAACGAGGTATTGATCGAAAAGAAAAAGGCGCTGATGGCGGTATACGGGAGATCGAGATCGTACGGCAGCAGGGGAGGCGCGGGATGAGGATCGTCATTGCCGGCGGCGGCACCGGTGGCCACCTTTTTCCGGGGATTGCGATCGCCGAAGAAATAAGAGGCAGAGGCGGCGCGACTGAAGTGATCTTTGTCGGGACAGAACACGGCATCGAGGCCTCGGTGATCCCGAAGAAGGGTTATCCTATACGGTTCCTCAGGGCCGAAGGCCTCGTCGGGAAGTCTTCTCTCGCGAAAGCGCGGGGCGTCGTGAAGACGCTGTTCTCCGTGTACGATTCCTACCGCCTGATGAAGACGCTGAGACCGGATGCGATTATCGGCGTGGGAGGATACGCATCGTTCGGCCCTGTCCTCACCGGCCACCTGCTGTCGGTCCCGACGGTGATCGCGGAACAGAACTCCGTGCCCGGTCTCGCGAACAAAGTCCTCGGCAGGATCGCCGACGCGGTATGTGTGACCTATCACGAGAGCCTTTCGTCTTTCCCGAAGAGCAGGACCTTTATTACAGGAAATCCGATCAGGGCGGGGATCGTCTCGGGAAACAGGGAGGCGGCGTACGACCTCTTCGGGCTCGAAAGAAACAGGTTCACCATCTTTGTCTTCGGAGGGAGTTCCGGCGCCAGGGCAATAAACAACGCCCTCTGCGCTGCATTCAACGATCTCAATGATATCAGGGACGGTATACAGTTTCTCCACCAGACCGGAAAAGGCGATTACGAATCCGTACGGGAGACGTACAGGAAATGGGGTTACCGGGGAACGGTCAGCGCCTTTATCCACCAGATGCCCGAGGCGTACGCAGTCTCCGATCTTGTGGTATCACGCGCAGGTGCGACGACGCTCGCAGAGTTGACCGCCGTCGGAAGACCGGCGGTGCTTGTGCCCTACCCCTATGCAGCGGGCAATCATCAGGAACTGAACGCCCAGAGGCTTGCGGAGATGGGGGCGGTCAGGGTGGTCCTTGACCATGAACTGGACGGAGAGGTCCTCGCAAAACACATACGCGACCTTTACGGCGATGCCGGCCTGAGAGCGGAAATGCAGAGGTCGAGCAGGTCACTCGGAAAGCCCGATGCAGCGCAGAAGGTCGTTGATGTCGTCATGAGCCTGTTGAAGATGTCGTCAGTCGGCAGTCAGAAGGCGAAGTATAGAACGGTGAAGGCGGTATGAACGACGGCAGACAGATTTTGGTGACGTTATTGACTTATATGGCAGGTCTTGTGAAATCGGGAAGTAATCGTGAAGCTGAAAAGAATGCATTTAGCCTCGCGATTGCCTCACGATTCTTACGACTAAGATCGCGGATAGGAACCCCTGGCGTCTTTGCGATTCCTGAAGAGGGTAAAGGATAAGGATGTTTGAACGGTACCGGACGATCCACTTCGTGGGCATAGGCGGCATAGGCATGAGCGGCATTGCCGAGGTGCTCCACAACCTCGGCTACGAGGTGACCGGGTCGGATGTGAAGGAGTCGGAAACTACGGTGAGGCTCACGTTTCTCGGCATGAAGGTTTTCATAGGACACAGAGCGGAGAATGTGGATGATGCCCATGTGGTTGTCATCTCCTCTGCGGTTTCGGAAGGAAATGCGGAGGTGGCAGAGGCGCACAGAAGGTCTATCCCGGTGATCCCGCGGGCCGAGATGCTCGCAGAGCTGGGAAGGCTTAAATACGGGGTGCTCGTTGCCGGGGCCCACGGCAAGACGACGACCACGTCGCTGATCGCGACGGTCCTTTCCCATGCGGGGATCGATCCCACGGTCGTGATCGGCGGCAAACTCCGGGCCACGGGCAGCAACGCCAGGCTCGGGCAGGGCGAGTTTATCGTGGCAGAAGCTGATGAGAGCGATGGCTCCTTTCTCAAACTCTCGCCGACGATCGCGGTGGTGACGAATATCGACCGGGAGCATATGGAGTTCTTCAGGACCGTCGATGCCCTGAAGGAGGCCTTCGTATCCTTTGTCAACAAGGTGCCGTTCTACGGATTGTCCATACTCTGCATCGAGAATCCGATGGTGCGGGAGATCCTCCCGAAGATCCACAGGAGATATATTACTTACGGTCTCTCGGGAGACGCGGACATCTTTGCGACCGCCGTCGAGACCGGGTTCATGTCCATGTCCTTCGAAGTCCATTACAAGGGGAACAACCTCGGGCGCTTTTCCGTCCCGACGCCGGGCACTCACAATGTCCTGAACAGTCTTGCGACGATCGCCGTCGGCATCGAGCTGAAGGTCGATATCGGCGACATAAGAGAAGGGCTCAGGAGTTTCAGCGGCATCCAGAGAAGATTCGAGCTGAAGGGCGAAGCCGGGGGCGTGAAGGTCTTCGATGACTACGGCCATCACCCTACAGAGATACAGGCAACCCTCAAAGCGGCCAAGGACTCACTGGTCAATGCAAAATGGGAAATGCAAAACGGGAAATTCAGGACAGAGGGTGAAGAATGTAAGAAGCAAAGGGATACGCAA
>DATJWU010000304.1:0-5705 GCA_035501055.1 Thermodesulfovibrionales bacterium | reverse complement strand
CCGGCGTCCTTCAAGAGCTCGGTAACGAAAAATTTCACGGCCTGCAAGAGCTGCCACGGTGGCGCCAACCCCGACAGCCCGGCCATGCCGGGACTCAAGATCGCGTTACACCGTACCTGTTTCCAGTGTCACAAGGGCATGGGAAACATCGGAACGGATCCCAAGGGCTGCACAGAGATATGCCATGCAAAGAAGGAACAGAAGATAGGCAAGAAATAACGAACCTGCGCTGAAGGAGGAATTATGGCAAAAGAAAGGAAAGAAGATATTCTTGATGAGGCTGCCCCGGGCAGCTGCAAGAATCCGGAAAGTGAGAACAGAAGGTCCATAAGCAGGCGGTGCTTCCTCGGGACCGTGGCAGGGGT
Source organism: Thermodesulfovibrionales bacterium (assembly GCA_035501055.1). Lineage (GTDB taxonomy): Bacteria > Nitrospirota > Thermodesulfovibrionia > Thermodesulfovibrionales > UBA9159 > DATJWU01. Next base: position 5,340 of record DATJWU010000304.1, on the reverse strand, counting down.
GGGAGGAGCTGCCATGCTTGCCGGCTCGAAAAAAGCTTTCGGCTCCCAGGAGTTCGAAGGATGGCCGGACAGCAAGGGCTGCCTGACGGACATGACCCTCTGTGTGGGCTGCCGAAGCTGTGAGAAGGCATGCAACGAAGCGAATAATCTGCCGAAGCAGCAGCCTGCGCCTTTTGACGACAAGTCCGTATTCAATGAAAAGAGAAGACCCAATGCAAAGGCATACACGGTGGTCAACCGCTACGAGAACCCGAAGGACAAGAGTCCGATCTACCGGAAAATGCAGTGCAACCATTGCAAAGAGCCTGCCTGCGCGACCGCATGTCCGATCCATGCCTATTCCAAGACCCCGGAGGGCGCGGTCTTCTACAACGAGGACCTCTGTTTCGGGTGCAGGTATTGCATGACCGCCTGTCCGTTCTATGTGCCCTCCTTTGACTACGAGAGTGCCCTGGAACCCAAGATCGTGAAGTGCAACATGTGTTATGACAGGCTCAAGAAAGGCAAGATGACGGCCTGTGCCGAGGCCTGCCCCACAGGCGCGATAACCTTCGGCAAGAGGACGGACCTGATCACCGTGGCGCGGGAGCGCATCAGAAAAAACCCGGACAAATATGTCGACCATATCTATGGAGAACGCGAGGTAGGGGGCACGAACTGGATGTACCTCTCAGGCGTACCCTTTGAGCAGCTCGGCTTTCCGACAAACCTTCCGACGACACCGCTTGTGGAGCAGACGAAGGGCTTTCTCGGAGCGGTCCCGGTAGTATTCGCCGTCTGGCCCGCCCTCTTCGGAATGTGCTACGCGGCCCTGCGCCACAGGACCGATGCGGAAGAGGAAGAGGAAGCGAAGAAGGGAAAGGAGGAGAAGAAAAATGGCTAACGGATACGCAGTAAAGCCGGACAATTTCAGATCCTGGTTCATGGACAAGCTGCTCATGGGAATGAGCTGGCCCGACTATGCGAAACGCCTCGTGACGCCTTTCAATATCGTCGCCGCGATCATCCTGAGCGTCGGCCTTCCCCTCATCGTGATGCGCTTCATCGTCGGCCTCGCCCTTGTCACCCATGCCTCGGACGACTACCCCTGGGGGTTGTACCTCGGCTGGGGGCTCTTCGGCGGCGTTCCCCTCTCTGCCACCGGGTTCGTCATGGCCACCGCCTACTACATCTTCGGTTTCAGGAAATACCGTCCCGTGGTGAGGCTGGCGGTACTGACGGGCTTCATGGGCTACCTCTTCGCCGTCATCTACCTTCTCGTCGATCTCGGCAGGCCCTGGAGGATCTACTACCCGATGATTATCGGCTTCGGTACGACCTCTGTTCTGTTCCTGGTCGCCTGGCACGTCGCCACATACCTGACGGTCCAGCTCCTTGAATTCAGCCCTGCCATTCTGGAGTGGCTGCATTCGCGGAGGGTCAGGAGATGGGCAACGATGATCACCATAGGCATGACGATCGCCGGGATCATCCTCTCGACGCTCCATCAGTCCGCACTCGGGGCGATGTATCTCCTTGCGCCGGGCAAACTCCATCCCCTGTGGTTCTCGTCCTACATCCCGCTCTTCTTCCTCACTTCAAGCATCTACGCTGCGCTCTCGATGGTGATCGTGGTGAGCACCCTTGCGGCGCGCTTCATGAGGGAAAGGGCCGGAGCCGCCTTCCTCAACAATATCGACAGGCTGACCGTCGGGCTCGGCAAGGGCGCCTGTGTGGGGATATTTGTCTACTTCGCCCTCAAGATGATCGGTGTTGCCCATGACGACAACTGGCACCTCCTCAACACGCCCTATGGCTACTGGTTCCTTGTCGAGGTGCTCTGCTTCGTCCTGCTCCCTGCGGTAATACTCACCACCGGGGTCAAGATGAACAGCGCCGGCATTGTGCGTCTTGGGGCCTTCTGGGCCGTTGCAGGGATTATCATGAACAGGATCAATGTCTCGATCATTACCCTGAACTGGAACCTCCCGGAACACCTCCATCACATCATTCCTCCCTGGAGGGAGGTTGCCGTCGTGCTCTCGATATTCACCCTTCACGTCCTCATATTCCGCTGGATCCTCAATCGTATGCCCGTCCTGAGAGAGGAACCGGGCTATGAGGACCATTAGGGATTTCATGAACGGCTTGCGGGGAGGGGGTTGCTCACCGGCGATCCCTTCCCCGATACGATTCACGAAAGACCGGCACGTCGCAGGCGCGGCGCGCAACAAGAAGAAGGAGCGACCATGAAAGGAACAGCAGGAATAATTGTGAGCCTCTGGGTTTCCGCGGCTGTTCTTTTGGCGGCACCTCCACCGCTTCGTTCCGAGGAGGGGGCGCTTTCCGCTGAGACAAAGGGGTGCCTGACCTGTCACGGCAAGAAAGGGATCATAAAGAAGTTTGAGAACGACGAAGGGATCGCAGCCTACGTCGACGCCGGAAAGTTCGCGGCGTCCGTACATCATGCCCTCGCCTGTGCAGACTGCCATGATGAATTCTCCGAAGGAAAACACCCCGACAGGAGGTTCAGAAGCAAGGAACAATTCCGGATAAAATCAGCCCGGCAGTGCCTGCACTGCCACAAGGAAGAGCAGATCGGGACCGTGGCCGCGCACGCGGGGCTGTTGCAACAGGGGAGCAGGAAACTCTATACCTGCACGAACTGCCACGGTTCCCATGCCATCACCCGCGTGGAGGGACTGAAACGGTTTGTCGACGAAGAGAAATACTGCATCGGGTGCCACCGCGATACCATCGCAATTCCCTTCACCAACGGCGAGGTTCTCCAGGCAGGAACGAGCGGGCGGGAACTGCGCGGGTCGGTGCATGCGAAGCTGAGCTGTTCCGATTGTCATTTCGGCTTCTCCCATGAGGACCATCCACGAAGGAACTTCCGGTCAAGGAGAGAGTTTTCTCTTGCCCTGTCCGAGAACTGCAGGCGGTGTCATTATGACAAGTTTACGAAAACCACCGAAAGCATCCATTATATGAAACTCAGCCAGGGAGATTTCAAGGCGCCCACCTGCACCGATTGCCACGGATTCCATGGCATATCGCACTTTGCCCTCGAACGGACGCTCATCGCCGAGCGGTGCCGGAAGTGTCATCCCGGAATATACGACATCTACGCAAAGAGCGTGCATGGGAAGGCGCTTTTCAGCGGGCACGACAGGGACGTTCCGGTCTGCATAGACTGCCACAGCGCCCACGATATCAGGAACCCCCTTGCCGTGCAGTATCATGAGAAGATACCCGAGATGTGCGGCAATTGCCACGCAAACAAGGCGATTGCAGACGAATACGGGCTTTCGACAAACGTAGTGAAAACCTATCTCTCCGATTTCCACGGCGTCACCCTGAAGTTTTACCAGAGACAGAGAGAGAAGATGTATAAGCCCCTGAGACCCATGGCGGTCTGTACGGATTGCCACGGGACCCATAACATCAGCAGCACCAGGGGGGCCGACTCGGCCGCGGTGAGGGCCAATCTCATGAAGAGATGCCAGCAGTGCCATAAGGACGCGGGCAGGAATTTTCCTGATGCGTGGCTCTCGCATTATGAACCGAGCCTGAAGAAAGCGCCGCTTGTATATATCATTAACCTGATCTATGCGATATTCATGCCGGTGATGATCACCGGTTTCTTCCTCCAGATCGGTTTACATCTCTGGCGCTATGCGAGGAACAGGTGAAAGGGGGAACGATGGACAGGAACGGACGGGAGGGTGAACCCGTCAGACGGTTCAGCCTCTACCGCATCATTGAACACTGGTTCAGCGCGTCTGTCTTTCTGGCGCTGGTGATTACCGGATTGTCACAGCGGTTCTATGGAGTCGGGATTTCGCAGTGGATTGTCATGACCGTCGGAGGAATAGACGCCATGAGACTCCTCCACCGGGTCGCAGGGGTGCTCCTTCTCGCGGCCATGGCACAGCATATCCTTGTCGCCTCCTACGGCGTCCTCTCGCAGAGATGGCGTCCCCTTATGATGATCGAGAAAGAGGACCTTGTCGCAGCGATCCAGAACCTGAAATACTATCTCTGTATGACCGACCGCCCGGCCTCGTGCGACCGCTACACCTATCAGCAGAAATTCGAGTATTGGGGGATCCTTTCGGGGAGCATCATCATGGCGATGACGGGTGTTATCCTCTGGTTTCCTGCGTTTGTGACGAGGTTCCTCCCCGGGGAGGTTATTCCGGCCGCAAAGGCGCTGCACACGAATGAGGCGATGCTTATCGTTCTCCTCGTCGCCCTGTGGCACATCTATAATGCGCTGTTCAGCCCCGAGGTTTTCCCCATGGATACAAGCATAGTCACCGGGTATATCTCACGGGAGAGGATGGAGCGGGAGCATCCGCGGGAACTCGCCCGGAGCGAAGGCAAGGCAGCCGAGGGGTCTTCTCATACCGGGAAAGAGAGGGAGCACGGAGAAGAGGTCCCTGAAGTGGAGGGGAGGGGAAGTGTGATATAATTCCCTATGAGGGCAAAGAAGAGCCTGAGGAAAAGGATAGCCCTTGCGATAATCTTCGGCATGTCCATTATCCTCCTGAGCTATGCCGTCGTAAGCTACCATATTGTCAATGCAAGCATCCGGGATGCGCTCGACCGGAAACTCGCCATGGCACGCCTCATCAGGAACCGCATAGACTCGCTTGTCGAAGAGAATATCAACCGCCTGTATGACATATCCCTCTCCGGGGCCGTGGATTTTACGGATAACGATCCAAGGCCGGAGAAAACCGCACTCCAGAACGCCTACCGGTATTCCATATTCAAAGACGGTATCTTTCTCCTCGACAGGGCAGGGAATGTCGTGATGAATTACCCGGAAAGGATGCGGGGCACCTCCGTAAACGTCCTCGCGATAGAACCGATCGGAAAGATGGTGGCAGGGGGGAAAGCAGTGGTGTCAAACATCTTTACCCTCAATCCTTCGGGCAGGAAGGTCCTCTTCTCTCTCGTGCCTCTGAAGGACAGAAACGGCAGAGAGGTGGGGACTGTGGGAGGCGAGATAGATCCTACGAATCCCGTCCTTGCGCAGATTCTCAGACTCGTCGACTCGGGAAGGAACGAGTTCATCGATATCGTGGACTCCAATGGAGTCGTGATCGCCTCGTCAAAACCTTCGCGGACCCTCACGCAGAGCGACCATAACCGCTTTATCGGCGCCTCCATCGCGGCACGAAAAGAGGTAGTGCGGACATGCCATCATTGCCATGCTCCTGCCGGCTCGGGACAGAAGAGGTCGACGAACGTCATGATCTTCGTACCCCTCATTAATGCGCCCTGGGGGATCTCGATGCAGGAGCCTGAAGAAGATGTGTTCGCCCCTGCGATACGGCTGAGAAAGACCTT